>SDWK01000246.1 GCA_004195335.1 Shewanella sp. | reverse complement strand
GCTTAATACACACGTGTATTGACAGGGGTTCCGAATAGGCATTTAATAGATAAAATCTTTCCGGAATATCATCATGCTGACCAACAAAGAAACCGCATTACTTAATGCCGCTACCGATCTGATTAAAGAACATGGAATGATAGCACTGAACATGTCAGATGTTCATAAAAAGGCAGGGTATTCACGCGCGGCTCAATATCAATCTTTTAGTGATAAAAATTCTCTGCTTGCTGCACTGTGCATGCGTGAGCTAGTGCAAAATACCTGTGCGATTGAAGAGCAAAGATATAAAGAGTTAACCGGTGATTTTACCGTTGTATTACGACCTGTCGTCTATAATTATCTGAAGCTGGCCGATAGACTCATGATAGATGCCGCCTTTAATCAGATGTTCCAATCAGTACAAAACCTGCCTGATGTTGAAGAGTTCTCTTTCCTCAAGCAAGGGTTTAATTTCTTAAATACCGAAAGAATTCAAAAAACCTAGCATCAATGTCTCTGGGCGCAGTTTCAAACCCGCCCATTTAACCCTTTATATCTAAGTATCAAGAGCCAAACAACACATCCAACCCAAATTCTAAATCATAGAACCTATACCCTTTAATTTGACCAAAATGTGTTGTCATGCAGAGCAAACATATTTTCCATCCAAGGTATTTTTGTATTCAACACAACATGAACATAGGCCAAAACTTTTGACCTTAATGATCTTCAATCTGGTTTCATCTTTCGACGTATCATCTCTTCCATGACTCTCTGGTGCCGAATTATTTGTAATCGTGATTAACCTTGCTGCCATACCAAAAAGTGTGACCTTTATGATGTACAAACTAAAGGATAAAATCAGCAGGGCTAATAAGCTCCACAGCGAATCTTGATGGCCATCGATGGCCAGTAGCGTAAACTCACCACCAATAGTCAAAATAGCCAATGAAATCGTGAGTAGCGTATCGAGAGTCCCGAGATTACGCTTAAACTCATTGGTACTTTTCATACAGTGTCCTAGGCTTTAATCAAGTAAACAGTGCCATCTTTTTCATACACATTGCTGACTTCATTACCCTCACCCAGAACAACAACCTGCTGTCCCTTTTCAGTTACCGCGTTACCCGCAGCATCCAAAACAATGGCCATTCCCAAAGCCGTTAACATAGGAGAATGGTAAGAGTGATAATGGCGATGAGTCTTAGGAACAACAATAATAGTCCCTCTTTTTACACGCTTAGGGCTAACATGTTGACACTTAACCCCACCAGCGCGTTCACAGCCCACTGTCGCGGCTGTCGAATCAATAGAAAAAGTAATTCCAAAACATAGTATTAGCGTGCTGCATATTGCCATTAATGACTTAATCATCTTTAAAAACCTCGATTTAAACGGTGATCATTTACCTTACGAGTAAACGAGAATGCCCAAGTATACACAACAAATACACACATGTATAGCGTGATGAGTAGCAAGCTAAAACTTTCACATTCTAATCTTGATTCACCGCGTTATTCCAAGCCCGCCCATTTTCAAGGTAAAAAAAAGCAGGAAAGTCATCACTTTCCTGCCTCTCAATTATCAAAATTTATTAGCTTTGCTTAACTCTCGCGCTGACTCTGGCTTCAGAATGGGCCTCTAAACAATATTTCTGCAGCACCGGATTTTTCAGCCCTGAGACTTTATCTCCCAAATTCCATGATCCCTTCCAAATCCCATCTGCGATCATGTGCACCAATAAGCTGATTAGATCGTCATATAGCCTTAGTCTTTATTGTCAAACCATTAAATATAAAGCGATGAGCAGAGGTAAAACTTATGCCGTCTTAAGCATGAACCTCATGGAGATGAGTCTGGGCCCAGGCAATAGCCTGTCCTCTGCTGGAAACCCCTATCTTTCTGAATGCTCGATAGAGGTGGGTTTTAATCGTACTTTCACTGACAAACAGTTGATTGGCAATATCCACATTGGTACTACCCGAGAGTAATTTCTGTAGTACCTCACGCTCACGTATCGTCAAACTGTCACTCTCCTCAAGACAGCAGTCTTCGTCACCGCTGCCAGCGCTCAACTCAGCAGGGATATAGTTTCTGCCCCTAAGTATGCCGTTTAACTCTTTGCCTATCGTTTCTAGTGAAAGATCATTGTAAAAAACCCCTGCCGTTACCGTGGAGTTAATCAAGAATTTAATATCAACGAGTTTTGGGAAATGAATAAAAACAACTTTTAGCCGTGAGTGTTCACGTTCGATATGTCGCTGTAACTGGTAGGCCACTTGCACATCTATCGAAGCTAGATCGAAGATGACCAGAGATGACTCCGCCTCTCTAAGCTGACCTTCGAGCGACTCGGGTCTGGTACTGTGCAATTTGACTAAAAATTCCTGAGGCCAGCGGGTTTCGAGTAGATCACATAAAAGCTGAGAACGGGAAACGACAACCCAATGGGTAACTTTGAACATTAATCGCACTCCATGCTTCGAAATAAGCTGTTAACACAAACTAGACCAGCAACAATACAACCTACATCAAGGTAACAAATCTAGCCACAACTATCACATAAAAGTAGATACTCTGGCCAACTTAACGAGATCAGTCATATTCGACAATCCAAACACTTTTCTACAAACAGTTCAGTAACTGCGAACACTGCTGAAGTAGTAAGCACAAGGACTCGAAAAAGAAAGAGAAAACGATAACAAAGACCTTATCGATGAACTTCGAAGTGATGACTCCCAACAGCTTAGATGACAAGCCATTATGATTGTTGAAAATCGTCCCTGAATACCCACTTTCCAGCGAGTTCTCTTATACCACTTACATTCAATATCTGTTCATTCAGCGAGAATTCAAAGCACTGAAGGCAAGACGGATGATTGAAGCTAATCGTTATTCTATATCTAAATTATCCAACGCAGTATGCAGGGCTTTGCCCTTGGATTTTAACATCAGCTGCCCTGCGGGAGGCTTTAAAACATTACACTTCTGCTTGCATTAACTTACAAGGGAGTAGCCATTATTCCATCAATGCGCCTTGAATTGAAAAGTTTGAGCGTCTCTGAATTGACAACATATTCAATGTGATTGGTATTACCAATGCCATTGAATGTCAATTAGTATCCCTTGAACAGAGGGAGAGAGCATCCATCGGGAGTATGAAACCAAGGTAACCGAAAGGATCGATCTCGACCACCCAACTAGACTAAAGCGCTATATCGAAAGAGGTTAACCATTCTTGAAAGTAGATAACCCCTTTTATTACAAACATTAAGGTGATATTTATACCGGTAAGGCTACAAATAGCTTGTCAACCATTTGCATGACAAAAGGAAGGTATTTAGGTGTTTTAACCTTTAGAATTATTGATTCATTACGCTTCTCTTCTAACTCCTCTTTAAAGTCGAGATATAAAAAAGCGTAATGAATTAATCGCTATTGATTTAACCAGGTGAGCTTGGCTTGATATTGCCTTTGGCTTTCAGGTAGCTCGGCATAAGATAATGCCTGAGATAATGAGCTTTTTGCGGCTGCCGACTCGCCAAGTGCATATTGTGCCTTAGCCAGATCAAAATAAGCCCTGTGGTAATAAGGCGTGTTATACAAAAACTTTTTTAGATAGATTTTAGCACTCTGATTATCGCCCTCATCCAAGGCCTCCTTTCCCATTAAGTACCAACTATAGGGGCTCGAATCTTCGAGAGCCAATAGCTGCGACTTCACTCGTTCAGCAGCCTCAAGCTCACCATTCATCGTTAATAGGTAGTGATAGTTATTCAGGAGAGTGATCTTAGATTCTGAGACATTTAGCCCGTATTGATAAAACTGTTTAGCCGTTTCATCATCTCCTGCGCGGCGATGAACGATTGCTAACATATTCAGCAATGGCGCATATTCTTGGGTATATTGAGTCCCCATTTTTAACAGCGAGTACGCCCGATTAAGCGCTCCATCTAACAGTGCATCGGCGGCAAGGTTTCGATAGAGCATACCGATAAATTGCTGCTCATCAACTTTCTTTCCCCCTCGGTCATATCTATCCAAAAAGTAATCCAAAACAACATAACTTCGTCCCGAAAAAGCAAACCCCTTATTATCGGAGTCGTCTTCATAGAGAAAAGTACGGACATGATCTGAAGTTACTGCCAGATCTGAGGTTACCTCCAACAGCATAGGCGGTGTATGCATTACCTGAAACACCACCTTGACGTCCATTTCCTTAGCTATGGCATAGCTCAACAGTGCCAATGTCATGCAATTGCCACTCCCTTTTTCGAGCGCAATACTTGCAGAATGGTTCTTCCCCTCGTAGTTAAAATTGACCAGCTTAGCGATCAAATACGCACTCACTTGCTTATTTTTGGGTAACGAAGCAATATCCTCACGGCGAACAAACTGGTGAAGATCCTCTATCTGTTCCGGCGTCAGCGCCATTAAACTCTCGAGTGTAGGTATGGGAGTGGATGTGACATCACTTCTAGATATAAACAGACTATCGTTCACCGGTGGCATAACGGGCTTAGGCGAGCTAACGGATGAAACATGACTCGAACATGCAGTCATTAACATCAACCCGACAGCTACTGGTATGACGCGATGTAAAATCCATTTCATGATACAACTCCATATTACATTTTCTTTTTTACACAAGCATAAGTGCTCACTCTAAAATAGCAGTCATTGAGAAGTTCACACACGAGTCAATAATATAGGATTAACTTATATTATCTGAATGACAGTACAGTAATGGCAAGATTGATTCAAATCTGGCCATTTATTGTTTCCTGATAAATTTCTAAAGCCGTTAGCTGTAACAAAATCTCATCTATATTTAAAAGTACCAATTTAGTTCCAAGACACGCAAAGGAAAATATGATGGGAAGCTGTTGCAACAAGATAGAGATAAAATCTCCAATCAAAACCGTATGGAAAACGATCTGCGATTTTCATGATATGTCCTGGGCCCCACAGGTTATTACCTCAGTGGCTAAAGTTGGCGATATAAGTGGAGATGAGGTGGGCGCAAAAAGAGTGTTGAATGAGTTGTTTCACGAAACTTTAGTCAGTCTCGATGCCGATACATTTACTTTTTCTTACCGCATAGATGATGGTCCAGGCCCCGTATCCAGCTCTGCGGTGGACAAATATGTCGGTTTTGTGAAACTTACCGAGGCCGAACAAGGCACACTGGTTGAGTGGAGCTCGACCTACGAGTCTGAAAATGAAAATGAGGTCGCCGATTTCTGTAACCCAATTTATGGGGCGCTATTGGCAGGGCTAAAGGACACGTTATCATCGAGTTGAACAGACTGGAATCTTCGATGCTTCGCGGCTGAAGCCGCTCCTACACTCTAGCACCTTCCAGCCTTAAAGCCTCGAAACTGCATCGAACAGTTTCGCGGCTAAGCCGCTGCTCCTACAACCAGCTCGTATCTCGCATCCCTACCTTAATAACAACAATAAGCTGGTTAAACCAAAAAAGAGTGTTAATCCTTGCCAAAAACGAAGCGGATTTCTCTCGAGCATAGACTGTCCCAGATCTGCTTTAGTCGCTTTTTTGCTCATTGAATTGATGGGGTGATTCAGCTCATATAAAAACTCACTGGTGTCACCTTGTCGCTGGTCGGGGTCGATACTCAAGGCTTGTTTAATCACAGGGTCTATCCATAACGGGATCATAGGGTTTAGCTCATAACAGGGAATATAATTAAGTCTCTGATAATCCCCCTTGGTTCGACACTGAGCTAATTTCCCTTTGAATGGCAATTGTCCCGTTAACATCTCAAAGGTTATCACCGCCAGAGAGAAAAGGTCGGCCCTGTTGCTGACTCTGTAACCCAGCACGCTTTCCGGAGCCGAATAGTCTGCCGTCCCCAGAATGATGTCTCGTTGCAATGGGGTGGCTATCTCGGCAATTCCCTTGATATGACAGGAGCCAAAATCAATAACTTTAATCTGGCCTTCATAGGTCAATAAGATATTATCCGGCTTTAGATCTTGATGTATTGTCTCCTTTCGATGAAACGCCCTAACGCCTGCCTCTATCTGCTTTAGTAACACCAATACCTCTTGTACCGATGGATTAGGGTTTCGCTCGATCCAGAGGCTCAATGGCATACCTTTAAGGTATTCACTCACATAATAAAGCGAAGACTTAGGCCTGTCCCTATCGAGTAATTTGACTACGTTTGGGCTATTGATACGGTGTCCAATCCAGCTTTCCAGCATGAAACGCTCTATGTATGCTGCGTCATCGATATAATTCACCGAGGGGGTTTTTATACAGCGTCGTTCGCCCAGTTCATTACTCACCAGATAGACCTGACTGCGTTGACTCTGATGCAGTGTTTTCTCGATAAGGTAACCATCTAACATCATCCCTTCCCGCATTGGCGGTGGAAAAGGCAGTGTAGAGAGTTGTTGATAGATATCGTCGATATTTTGAGTCGGTAAACGTTCAATAGAAAGCAGCTGACAGCTGACATTATCGGTGCTGCCAAGTGTGACCGCATCTTGACTCAGCTGCCGACAAAATTCATCGAAGCGACTCGAGTCGATAAGGTCGACGTCTTCACCCTTTTGTTTCCACAGATGATAAAAATCGGTTAACCGTTGCGTTAATTCCATATCATTGACCACATCATGAATACCATCTGTGGTCAGTAAGTACAGATCGCCCACCTTCATATCCAACTTTCTATAATCAACATCAAGTTTCACATCTAAACCCAGAGCCCGAGCCAGATAGCGCTTGTCAGGTCCCAACACTGTGACATGGTCACGACTCAGCCTCTCAAGCTTTCCCGCTCGATATCGATAGGCTCTCGAATCGCCCACATGTAACAAGTGCGCGGTACAAGACTTAAAGATCAGCGAGGTAAAGGTGCAGACATAGCCTCTGTGTGCCTCTCGATAATCTTGTCCTAATCCAAAAAGCCAACGATTCAAGGCGGTGAGCACCTGCGAGCTGGATTTTTTTACGCTCCAGCTGTCGGGTGTGGAATAGTAATCGGTGATGAAATTACTCACACTAATCGCACTGGCTTGCTCCGCCGCCTCTGCAGCACTCACCCCATCGCAAATGACAGTCACAGCGCCTTTGGTCGTCAGTATCAAACCATCGGGAATGCGGATCCCTATGGCATCCTCATTCGCTTGTTTCACTCCTCGAGATGAATGCTGACCCGCCGCGATCGCTAATGCCCCATTCAGCGGCAACCTAGCATCATATTGGGAAGCTTCGATAGCTTGGCTATTTAGGGCTTGGCTATCGTGGGCTTTTACTGGTATCGATGCTGTCATATCACATTCCCGATGGCTTGTTTAATTCACACAGACCACTCATCCACACTGACCTTAGTTCACACTGATTAAGGTGACTTCACCCTTATCGTTCACTTCGGATATATGTCCTTTGGGCTCAGTCAAAAACAGCAAACTAATCAGGCCTATAACGGCACTCGCAGCAATGACATAAAAGAAAACTTGAGTCGACACCAGAGAGTAAACCGTTAAGAAGAATACCGCGCCAACATTGCCATAGGCCCCGGTCATTCCCGCAATTTGCCCCGTAAGACGACGCTTAATTAGAGGGACTGCGGCAAACACGGCGCCCTCGCCGCTTTGCACGAAGAACGAGCATCCCATCACCATTAATACGGCTAAAGGTAATGACCACTCGCTGGTGATCTGAGCCATACCTAAATACCCCAGAGCTAGGCCCGCGGTTAAAATCATCAAGGTGGGTTTACGACCGTATCGGTCGCTAATCCAACCGCCACCGGGTCGAGAGGCCAAATTCATAAAGGCATAGGTAGATGCGAGCATTCCTGCTTGTGCCAGTCCAAGCTCGAAGGTCTCGGCGAAATACAGCGGTAGCATAGAGACTACGGCGAGTTCAGAACCAAAGGTCGAAAAATAGAGCACATTCAGCACCGCCACTTGCTTAAAGGCATAACGCTCAAATTCTGGCACTGGTCCATCGAAAATATGCTTATTCACGAGGTAAGTTTGATATAGATCCACCAGTAATATCAAGCCAAGGCTGGCGTAAATCAGGGACACAGTCTCTTGGGTAAGCATATTGACCCCCGCAGGCGATAACTTCCATCCCAGCAGGCCGAGAGTGGCATACATGGGGAGCTTCATTATCACCAGCAAGACCAAGTCACCTTTACTGGTTACCTCTAGGGCGCCAATTTTCTTAGGCTTAAAGTAGGTTGAGCCCTTAGGGGTATCGGTGACATTAAAATAATAGATAAAGGCAAACACGAAGCTCAGTAAACCCGTGAGCCCTGTCGCATATCGCCATCCATTTTCACCCCCAAAAGCAATGGCGATAACAGGTAGGGAAAACGCGGCCGCCGCAGAACCAAAGTTGCCCCAACCACCATAAATACCTTCCGCGGTGCCCAGTTCATTTGCCGGAAACCACTCACTGACCATTCTAATCCCCACCACGAAGCCCGCACCGATAAATCCCAGCAGAAAACGGGCTAAGGCCAACTGCTCGAAGGTCTCCCCCAGTGCAAACATAAAACAGGGTAGGCTACAGACAGCCAATAAGATGGAATAGGTCAGTCTGGGGCCATATTTATCCGTCACCATACCGATGATCACCCTCGCCGGGATCGTTAAGGCCACATTGAGGATCAACAGGGTTTTAATCTGTCCATTAGTTAAGCCTAAGCTTTGGGCTATCACACTCATCAGGGGCGCGGCATTAAACCAAACCACAAAAGTGATAAAAAATGCCATCCAACTCAAGTGCATAATTTTCATCTTTCCGGAAAAAGAAAACAGGTTAAACTTTTCATTCGTCATCACTTACTCCCCACTATTTCAGAGTTAATCAGCACTTTGCCCTGCTCACATTTGATCGGATACAGGTTGACACTCAAACTCTCATCTTCGAGACAACGCCCGTCAGTTAAGCTGTAATGTTGCTTATGCAGAGGAGAGGCAACAAAAATATCGCCCTGCAGATCGCAGATTAAGCCCCGGGAGAGCACGCTGACTCCTGTCGCCGGATCGATGTTATCCATCGCAAATATGCCCTGCTCACCTAGATTAAAAATAGCAACGGCTTTGCCCTCTACCCATGCAGCAATCCCGCCAAACGCCGGCAGAGATCTCTCCTCGCAAATATCTAACCAGTTCATACCTTAAGCTCCTCTCGGGTTATTTGTTCGGATACTGTTGACGATTTAACCTGCACCGACGAGTCATCTAAACGGTGATCCATTAGATGGTTATAGATGAGACTCTTATCGATATGACTCTTATCGACGAGACGGTTACCAGTCGGCTCCGCATCGATATTTTTCACATAAATACTGCCTACTCCCCCCTCTGCTTCAACCGGAAAACGCTGCCCCCTCGAATATCGATACTGCTCCATGTCAAGCAGTGGCATCTGCTCAGGATTAACAAACTCGCTGAACCGGGCTAAAAACTCGGGACTCTGCAGACTGGTTTTCCACTCACATTGATACGCTGAGACCACTTTCATCATCTGCGCTTCAAGTCCGGACCCAAGGCCAAGACTGTCATCGATAATGACGGCTTTGAGGTAATCTAATCCCCCCTCTAACGACTCAAGCCAAACTGAGGTACGCTGGAGTCTGGACGCGGTCATTGCGTAAAAAATCAATATTCTGTCTATGTATTGAACCAGCTGGGAAGTCGAAAGATCGGTGGCAAATAGATCGCCATGACGTGGACGCATACCGCCATTTCCGCCGACAAAAAGATTCCACCCCTTATCCGTTGCAATCACACCGATATCCTTACTCTGCGCCTCGGCGCATTCTCGGGTACATCCGGAAACTGCAAACTTAATCTTATGAGGTGCACGCAGTCCCTTGTATCGATTCTCAAGCTCTATCGCCAGACCCACAGAATCCTGCACCCCGTAACGGCACCAAGTGCTACCCACACAGGATTTAACCGTTCGCAGTGACTTACCGTAGGCGTGCCCCGTTTCAAAACCCTGTTCAATCAATGCTTGCCAAATTGTGGGCAGATCCGACAGTGCGGCACCAAACAGATCGATACGTTGTCCTCCGGTTATCTTGGTATACAGATCGTAACGTTTAGCTATTTCACCCAGTGCAATTAACTTATCCGGGGTTATCTCTCCACCGGCAATTCGGGGGACGACGGAATAAGATCCATCTTTTTGAAGGTTGCCTAAATAGGCATCGTTGGTGTCTTGCAGGTTGGCATGTTGAACACTGAGTACGTACTCATTTTCAATTGAGGCAAAAATCGAAGCCGCCAGCGGCTTACAAATATCGCACCCCAAACCTCGCTTGGCGGCGTCATCTGTACCATGTTGGCTTATCAAGCTGGAAAAGTTTGCAATGCCGTCGACCTGGCAGAGGTGAAATAGTGCCTGTCTGTCATGTTCGAAATGACAACAGATCCCCTTTTGAGTCTCAAGTCCTTGAGACTCCATGGTCTGGTTGATGATGTCTTGTACCAGCGCGCCACAACCTCCGCATCCCGATGCGGCTTTGGTGCAGCCCTTGATGGCCACTAAGCTGTGATCGCCTGCAATGACTCTCTCTACGATGTCGGCCTTAGTGACCTGATGACAGGAGCAGATAATGGCATTATCGTTAAACACAACAGGCGCATCACTGTCTTGCTGCAGTAGCGATATTGCCGGAGAGGCAATTTTTTCACCGGATAAATACTGGTTTAACAGCAGATTATAATCACTTGCATCGCCAACGAGCACGGCGCCTTTGAGGTATTGTCCGGTCTCATCCAGCCAGAGCTTCTTGTAGGTACCACTCTGGTTGTCACTCAGCTCTACATACTGTGCATTATCAAACCCTCGACTATCCCCGATGGAAGCGACATCGACACCCAGAAGCTTAAGCTTAGTACTCATGTCGGCGCCGTTAAACTGAGTTGCACCAGAGCCTGTGATTCCCGCGGCGATATGAGATAGCGCGACTCTTGCCATCTGATACCCGGGCGCAACTAAACCGAAAATGCGTTGTTGCCAGAGTGCGCACTCACCGATGGCATAGACATCCGCTGCCGAGGTTAGACAATGATCGTCAATGGTTATACCGCCCCGCTCACCGACTTCAATTCCGCTTTGACGCGCTAAAGTATCTTGTGGACGAATGCCTGCTGAGAAGACAATCAGATCCGTTTCCAGAAAAGTATCGTCGTTAAACATCATTCTGTGACGGGCATGTTCACCCGCAACGATGGCGGTCGTCGCCTTACTGGTGTGCACAGACACACCAAGGGACTCAATTTTTTCACATAGCAGCTCGCCCGCTTTATCATTAAGTTGAACCGGCATAAGTTGTGGCGCGAACTCGACAACATGCGTCTCTAATCCCAGAGTTAACAGCGCATTTGCCGCCTCCAGGCCCAATAGCCCGCCCCCAATTACGACACCTGAGTTAGCGTTTTGTGCCGCACTATCTATCTGCTTCAGGTCATCGATAGTGCGATAGACCAAGCAATGCGGACGATCTTTACCCTCTATCGGCGGCACGAACGGATAGGATCCCGTGGCAAGAATGAGCTTGTCATAGGCCCACACTTCGTCCTCAGATGTATAGATAAAGCGACGTTCGATGTCCAAACGAACAATCTCTTTGCCTAAGTGAAGTCTGATCCCCTGTTTCTCATAGGCCTCGACGCTGGCAAGCAGTAAAGCGTCCGGACTCCCGGTCTCAAAGAACTTTGACAGCTGAACCCTGTCATAGGCCGGCAGAGTTTCACAACCGAACACCTCCACTTGAAACTGTTCATTCAATCCTTGATCGCACAGCTGTTCGATAAAGTGATGACCGACCATACCATTACCGATAACGAGTAATTTTGGTTTTTGCTCAAACTCAGCTTTGACACATCCCATGAAGCACTCTCCATTCTTCAATGATGATCTTTAAAAACAAAAAGGCGCCATGCTCCTCTGTGAGAGCATGGCGCCATTGCCGGTAAGATCGAATTTTATGAGTTGCACTCGGTGTTAAGAGTGCAACTTATTAACTAATATGAAGACTTGCAGTGACTATGCCAAAAACCAACCTTGATTAAGTTATTGGTAATTAACAACTTAAACTGCCAACTTGTGGTATCTGTCGTTCTGTCACGCACAATAAATGCCCTTCGGCACCATTTTGGTGCCGATGCGAGTGCAGTTTTCGTTCAGAGAGGATTTACCGGAGGTGCTTTACCAGAGAGGGAATAAGTTGAGATTAGAAAAGCTGATGAACCAGTTTTTCTATGGATATTCCTCTCTCCATAGCTTGTTGCTGCAAGGCTTTATGGGCTTGTGATTCGCTTAAGCCTTGACTCTGCAGCGCCACTTTCGCCTTTGCGATCAGCTTTTGCGCTTCCAGAGACCACTCGAGTGCCAGCACTTTTTGTGTCTGTGCCGTTGCCTGTGTAAACCTCAAACGAGAGAGTTGGATGATGCTTAATACTCTTTGATGGGCGAGCTCACCGGGGACAAAAGTGACACGACCACACTGGAGCAATCTCGATACTCCCTCATCCTCCCAATCAGCGGCGTTCACTACCACAGGGATCGCCGAAAAACGCAGCAACCTGAGCAAGAAACAGATCTCAGTCTCCGTCAGACTCGAGGTAAAAAATAGCAATTGATCGCCAGTCGAACAAAGTGACATACTTTCCAAGGCCCGCAATGAAGCCAGTGAGATTATTTCATCATTGTCACTGTTTACACTCATCTCTAGTACCGATTGCAAAGAGTGCTGAGGATGTTGAGAGTGCTGAGAGTTATCCGATGTCAGCCCACGCGATTCAAGCCGCTGACAAAAATTGGAATCGAACCAGGTGAAAATTCGCATCTCGCTCCCCTTATCTCAATGAACTCATATTACCAATAACGCTTAACTGCTCTATCGGTTGAAAAATGACGACGATACCAGCTCGTCCGTGCCAGTACTTCGGCATCACAGAAGTCCTCACATCGTCCCTTGAGCAGATACACCATAGATAAAGTGCCGATCACGCTGGCATTAGCGAGCTGGATTAGCTTTTCTGCGCCCTCTTCATCATGAGATCGTAATTGACGCAGACATTGGTCAAATTTATCGGTATTTGAGTTAGAGTGAGAGTTCGAAATCCAGACATCACGAAGCAGTTGAGGTGCTCGTTCTGCCTCCAACTGAATATGTGAGGCTAAGGTATTGAGCCCTACCACCCCCTCTAACAGGGTTGGAAGCGAGATACTTTCTCTCCCATGTTTAGCCACAATCGACAATTCGGTGGTGATCCTTGGATTTATTTCGCACTCCCCCTGTACCCCTTTAAAAATCCCAACCTTTTCATGAGGTCTTGATAAATACTCCGTTAACTCTTCTGCACAGTCATCTGCCAAGTTTTCAGCTAAGCCTTCTGCATAGTCTTCAGCTAAGTCGTCTGCAACGTGCTCTGCCGAGCTTCCTAAATCGCTTTTAGCAGCATGCTTAGCCATCATCTCAGCGATGCCCGCATGTACCTTATCCAAACCTGGATGAAAATAGCTTCTCAGGCTAACAGGCGCACCAGCCGGATTCGTGCAGCGTATCGCCGTCTGGAAAAGACTCCTTAACCCGAGTTCTTGATGTAAATTGCGAAACCTGGCAACCAGAGGTGAGAAACAGCCTGCATCGACATAACAGATCCCCCCATGGTCCAGCGCAGATTTGGCTTCATCTGGTGTAGACACACTTGGGATATCCAAAGCAGAGACATACGCCGCAATGTGTTTGCGATGACTCAAAGATTTGGGATCGCCATGAAGCAATATCCGTTCGCCTTGATCCGCAAGCACTTTTGCCGCTAACAATAACCAGGGGAGCAACTCACGCTTGCCGGCATAACAGGGCCAATCAATACTCGGTTTAGCCTCAGCCCACTGTTCGCTGATTGTCGACTTGATCCCGGTTGCAGCACCTGCAATTTCAGCAACACTTTCACCTCGAACCCGCATTAACATTAATGCCGCAGCAAGCTGAACCTGACTCCCTATGCCGTCATGAAAACCTGAGATCAGAAACTTAGACTCTTCAAAGGTTAACTCCCTGGAACCTTTCGCCCCACGGCCTAAGGCTTTAATTAATGCCTGATACGCTTGCTTCATACTGAGGTTCTCTATCGATTGTCATTGGAATTCGTTTATCCACACCACCAGCCATTTACACGACGAGCATTTTATAAACCGTCTTCGCAGACAGTATTGATGCTTGAGCTACATCATTACGGCCTAGCATTTGCCTAAACGCGCAAGCACTGGCTCACCCAGTTCTTCACTTAATTCATCACTCAGGCCATCACTCAAATCAGTCATGAGATCAGCGAGCTCCTTACCCACAGAAACGACATCACCGACAATGATTAAAGTGGGGCCGGTAGCAGTTAGTTTCCGCGCAGTTTCTGCCATATTTCCTAAGCTCGCATACGTCAATGTTTGTTCGACTCGCGCTCCATTACTGATAAACACCACCGGAAGTTGAACATTAGCGCCGGCATTCAACAAACCATTGGCAATATTTTCCGCCTGCACTTTGCCCATATAAAACACTAAGCTGGTTTGAGCCGACAGTAATGAGCCCCATCGGGTTGCGCTGTCATCAAATACAGTACCAGTCACAAAAGTCACCGATCTGGCCACCCCTCTATGTGTCAACGGGATCCCTGCACTCGCGGCGCAACCCAGCGCCGCTGTTACGCCCGGGATAAATTCACTGGCAAAGCCATTCCTAGCTAAAAATAGGGCTTCTTCACATCCTCGGCCGAAAACATTGGGATCTCCGCCCTTTAAGCGCACCACTTTCAAGCCTCGAGCCGCACATTGCAGCAAGAGTTCATTGATATCATCTTGTTTAGCGCTGGGTTGGCCGCAGCGCTTACCGACAAAGTGCAGCTCACAGCCTTTATTGGCCAGACTGAGAATATCGTCACTCACCAGGCTGTCATAAATGATCACTTCTGCCGCTAAGATTAACCGCGCCGCTTTAACTGTCAGCAACTCGATGTCACCGCACCCTGCTCCGACAATAGCCAGTTTATAGGATGATTTATCCAACCGTGCTTCAGCCTTGAAGACACTGGCCAGTTCAACTATTTCAGCAGTTTTCAAAATAAGCCTCCGCTCATGTTTTCCCATTCGAAGAATGGTTTAGCGAGCAATTCAGTCGATGAGATATTTATATGAAAGGAGTATTGCAACCAACGAGCCAGAAATTAAGTAGCTGTTTTACTTTGATTAAACTAGAGAGGATGGAAATTAATAAATGGATTGAACAACAAAGGCGCATCGCTTTGCACCAAAACCGTACAGGCGATATATAAGGGAATGTGTGAATTTGAAATTTCGGCTAAAACAACCGAGAACAGAAGGCAGAAGAATGTTTACCAGATTCCAGAGACAAAAACGCCAGCTCTAGGCTGGCGTTTTAACATGATTTTCCGTAGAAAACGACTTAAGTATATTACTTAAGTACAGATTCCGGAGTACGGCCATCATCGTGACAGCTATCACAAGCTGGCTGGTCACCCACATTCATGTCATGTGGAGCATGACAATCGGCACACATAAGGTTGCCATCGTGTGGCTGATGAACTGCGTCCATTTCAGCTAGAGTACCGTGACAGCTTTGACACTGTTCAAACTCATATGCACCATCAGCTGAAGGCTCGCCATCGGCATGACATGCTTCACAACCATCCATCTCAGCGTGCATTTCTGCAAGCTCTTGTGACTCAGCCATAACCGCTGGAGAGAAAGCCAATGCGGCTAAACCAGCACCAAATAACGCACTTAAAATTTTATTGCTCACTATAAATATCCTCTTTAAGAGACAACATAGTGGAGTTTTATTCTTAATCGAACCCCATCTTGCCATCAAAAGTCTTAGCACAACCTTGCACAACCTTGCATAAGGTAGCTAAGGAACTGCAAAACCGCAACTTTTTATGATCGTATGAGTTTAGCAAGTGCCCTAAGAAGAAAACGTGCGCTTAATCAAGTTACTCTCTGCTTAATCAAACAATAAAGCCATTAAAGTGACATCTGTCACATAATCACTATGCAATATTGAATAGCGTCTACAAGCTTAAATTTTTTACAAATTCAAAGGTTAGCTTGCTCTTAACGCCGCGATGCGTTTTTCGAGTGGTGGGTGACTCATCATCATCTCAGCCATCGATTTTTTGCCGTTAATACCAAATGCAGCCATTTGAGCCGGCATTGCTCCAGTTTCCGGACCTTGACGTAAGCGGTCAAGCGCAGCAATCATCTTCTCTTTACCCGCAAGGCGAGCCCCGCCCTCATCCGCTTTAAATTCACGAATACGGGAGAAGTAGGCAACGATCATAGACGCGAGGATACCAAATAGCATATCCAATACGAACACGACGCCCATATAGGCAAACATCCCCAGACCTTCACCCTCTTCATCATTACTGGAAACGAAGTTATTGATGATACCGGCAACGACACGCGCCGCGAAGATAACGAAGGTGTTCACCACCCCCTGAATTAAGGTCAGGGTCACCATATCACCGTTAGCAACATGGCTGACTTCATGGGCAAGAACCGCTTCAATTTCATCCTGATTCATGCCATAGAGCAAACCACTGCTCACAGCAACTAACGAGTTATCTTTACTCGGACCGGTAGCAAAAGCATTGAACTCCGGAGATTGATAAATAGCCACTTCAGGCATCTTGATGCCAGCTTGCTCCGCTTGACGGGCAACGGTTTCGACTAACCAACGCTCGGTGTTATCACGTGGTGTGGTAATGACCTCACAACCCATGGTTTTCTTAGCCATCCACTTAGAGATAGCCAAACTGATAAAGGCGCCGCCAAAACCAAAAATAGCAGCAAACACGAGTAAGCCACCCATGGTCGATGTATTGACCCCTAGAATCGACATTACGATAGAGGCCACAAGTAAGATTGCCATGTTAGTCGCAATCAATAGAAAAATACGCTTCATTTAAGCTCCTGTAGAGTACCTGAGTACCAGATTTTGCGTTCTTAAAGACATAATATGTCCAAAAGTTGAGAATTCAAGGGAAGAAGAGTAAGAATATATACTGTCTCTTATACACATCT
>SDWK01000576.1 GCA_004195335.1 Shewanella sp. | reverse complement strand
ACGGTCAATGGAACGGTCAATGCAACGGGCAAATGGTACGCGCGAAAACTCTGGATTATTGCGCTCAACGAGGAGGGCAAAGCGGCTGCATAAATAGCCGCAAGGATCGTTGCTGCGTTAGTCCTGATTGGACTGAGTGCGCAGGAGAGTTTAAAGGCGCTAAATTATACAGCCTGTGCTCAGTGGCACAATGATGAATGTGCGTTTTTTGCACTATGTTGGCCGGTTTCAGCAGTCTGCCGGACTTGACCGGTCGTAGCGAGGGAAGACCGATTAGAGACAGTTTTCGAACTCTTTTGAGGCTAATAGGCGCGAGGATACGTCATCATGGGTCGACCTGATTACCCATGATCCTCAGCTATCACAGCAACGAACGATAGGAATACAGGCTCACGTAGGGTTATGTATGCGATGACCGTTGCCAAATTTTCCTGAACACCGTAATGACAAGACGCTATAGCACCGTGGGGAGCCTGGCCGCAGGCGATCTTTTCGCGAGAATAGATCGGTTCAATCATGGCTGAGGTTTGTGGGTAAGCAGGTGGGTCGAAGCCCCATTCGTACCCCTGAAAATCAAGCCGTTCCACGCCACTGCGGCAGATTTTCGGGGGAGATGGGCAGATCGGTATGGAACCTATTTATCCACCAGGTTAATAGTTAAAGCGACCGATGACATAAATCATGGTCGCTTTTGAAAGATGCTTTATTGAAATTTCTGGTTCAGGTACTCAGCTTATCCACCGGTGATTGATATTAGAACGCAGACTTTTCAACCGTCTTTAGCCATATAGGGTTGGAAAAAGCTTTGTTATCTTTATCGTCTTCAACCACAAGCGCGACCCAGCCGTTCTTATGCGGTACATCAAAACTCACGCGTTTCTGTTCGCCGCTGAGTACTAGCTCCTTAATTACGCCATCTTTGCCGATCAGCTGTACCGCTTTAAGCCCATTAACGGATAACAGTTCAAAGCTTATTTTTTGAGGCCTTTTTTCCGCTAATTTCAGGGTATCGCCAAACATCACGTTTTGCGGATAGATAACCGGACCGAAAGATACATAGGCGCGACCATTTTTCATCGCCTGAGCGAAGCCTTTGGCGCTAGGCTTGCCACCTGTGTAAACAAACATTCGGTTATGGCCGCTTGTTTCGTTCCAGACATCATGGGTATCAGACCCCGCCGTGTAGTAGTAAGGTAAACCTTGTGACCAAAAAGCGCGGGCTTTTTCAATCGCTTTTTTGTAGTCAACTTCTGAGTTTATCTCTATCAGGTCAATACCAGGGTTAAAGCCACCGGGAGCGGTGTTTTTTTCTAAGCTGCTTAGATAACCATAAGGGATATACGGGTGATTGGATGCGATTGCAACGGCCCCCATATCGCGGGCATCTTCAAGGACTTTATGGATATCATCAACACCCGGATCAATCGATAGCTTTGCGTTGATCTTCAGTGGGAATGGGTTGAAGTGACCCCAAGAGGGTGATATCTCCATGGAAGGGATAAAAGGAACGCCGCGCTTTTCTGATAAGGCATTTATAGCAACATGGTTTTTGGTGGAATCGTGATCACTGACAAAGGTAACATTAAGTCCCGCTGCCAGTTGCGAACGTACGAGATACTCTGGAGAGGTGGAGCCTTCAAGTACATCGGCGTGGTGGTGCAAGTCACCGGCATACCAGCCTTGCTGGGTTGGATAGGTCTTAATCTCAATGGAGCTGTTGATTTTCGTGGTTTGATTTGGCTTAACGGTAGCGTCAACCAGTTTCGGGGCTGACAGGAAGTTACCCCCGGCTGAAATCTTAAACTGATAATCACCCGGTGCCAGTGGGAATCTAGCCTGACCTACCGCATCCAATTCGGTGAAGAAGGTTTTTGCACCAAAAAATTCAATTAGTGGCTTATTGCCTTGTTCAATCTGGATTTTGGCATCCAAGGGTTGTTGGGTATTAGCATCGGCGATGTTAATGCTGACCTCGCCCGGAGCAAGCAAATCGTCAAATGAGATCTCAACTGCACTGTTTGCTTTGATCGTTAGCGGGTGCTTCTTGCTATCTGAATAGCCTTGACCGGCAGCATACAGCTGATAATTTCCGACAGGCAGATCCAGTGAATACTGGCCTTGCTGACCAATGACCCAGATATAGGGCTGGCCATCTTTGAGTACCACGACGGCAGGGGCATTAACCAATTTCCCATCCTTGGTTTTTACCTGACCGGAAACGGTCCCTGATGGCAGATTCTTGCGTTCGATCTCTGCTTTAACCACCGGAGCGATATCACCGCTGCCCATCACCTGATAGTCGCCTTCGAAGCTGATCGACTCAGCCTTTTTAAGGCTGTGCTTGGTATAAAGATCGCGGGATTTATACTTAAATTCTGTAAAGTAGGGCGCGTGTAACGCGATACTCCAGTCTTTGTCGTAACCGACAAAGCGATCTGCAAGCGGGTTTGTAACTTCAGCTGCGTCTTCACCCGCATAGCCCGGGATAGCAAACTTATAGCCACCATCCGGCCACAAGGTATAGCCTGAGATCAAATCGGTCAGGTCTTCGCCTTGATTAAGCATGGTGGTTTTTACATGGATCAGGTCCGAACCTGATTTAAGCGAATACGTGGTACTGATTTCAACGTTACCAAAGTCTCGCGTGACTTTAACAATCGCTTGTTGGGGGCTGTCTTTAATAATCTCGACATTCTTGTATGTCGTCGGCCAGCTGGACCAGTTATTAGGAATAAAATCGGCGAAAGCAACGCGGTCATTACTCAGTGTGCCGTCAGCAAGCACATTGGCTATATCGACAATACAGCCTCGCGCTACACCCCAGGGCGGCGCTGAGTCTACAGCAATCGAAAACGCCAGTTTTTCATTTTTAATGGTCAGGTCTTTATCGGATAGGGCATTACCTGCCGGAATAGTCGTTTTACCTTGGGTAATGGATACCTCGGCTTGACTGGGAATTGATAAGGCGAGCGAAGAAGCCAGCAAAAAAGCACTAAAAATTAGAGGATTAGGGTGTTTCTCTCTCATGATGTGACTACCTTTAGACTTGTTTTTATTGTTAGGAGACAGCTTGGTTTTATTTAAATGAATGTTTAATTAAAATGATGCTGCCTGCAATAAAAACCTATGTCAAATGGCAATGATGCCGGTTTTGGATAGGACGGGCAGGGGCTGCAGCCCTGCTCTCTATGGGGCAGTTCTCAATTATTTTGCCAGAAAATCAGCTGCTTAACGGAAGCTATTGGCGTTGGGTTGTTAGCGGCGGGTTGTCGTCACCAGGGTTGTTTTATCAGTGGTTGTGTCGCTAGGTGGATTGAAGGAGTCGTTTTTGGGTGGGTTTGCGTGTCGCCCTGATGCTGTTGTCTGCTTCACGCGTGTAATCAGCTATGTTCGGCTTAGGTGTTAAACTATAGGAAACGCCAGAAATTGTCGGAGGTTTCTAATGAAGCAGGTCGATTTCAACCAACTGGCTATAGCAATCGACTCGCTCAGCCCCTGTCAATGACACCTGCTCCTCGAGCGGTTGCAGCATCCCGACGCAATACCTGCAATCATCAAGTACCTGGAACAGCAGCTTCAGTCCGATCTTAGCCCGGACATTTCATGAAGGGATCGGAATTTCTGGGTACGCTGGTTAAGCAGTTGCCGCTATCTGCCGCCGAGCCCTGGTGGTTCCAAGGCTCAAAGCAGGAAAAGGCGGCGCTACAATATCGTCAGCGCGCCTTTAAAGATGGAGCAACAAGCGCAGCATAGATGCGTAAGAGATCAGCTACGCGCAAAATATCTTGCCGATAAAAGAGCTGTAAAGTTGGAGCGTTACAGCAATAGGCCAACCGGTCTTGCTAAATTTCTGGGGAGAGTCTCCGGCGTTGATGTCATTCGCAAAAAGATTCATCGTTTTCAAGATGCGCAACGTCTTAAGCACTATCGCCATAAACAACAAGCGCTGAAGGACAAGCAGCACCAAGGTGATAAAACTCTGGAATTAAGGATATCGCTTCAAACAAAGGAGCTATCGCGACAGGTTAAAGATTTAGCCGAAGTTGAAAAACGCGAACTTCAAGCGCAGCATAAGGAGCATAAACGTGAGCAGCGCATCATTGCCAGAGGCCATCACAACGAAATGCCTTCCCTTGAAAAAGTGGCAGGGCTGGAGAAATCAAAAATAGATAACAAAGATAAAGCTCCCGATCTTATGGCTGCCTTTGATAAAACGCGTACGGATAGGGGCGATTCAGTACCAGACCTAATGGCTGAATTTACCCGCGCGACGGAGAGTAAAGAGAAAGAAGGAAAAGGCTCTGGATCGTCCGAAGGTGTGGAGATAGGGCACACACCGGAGCTACGCCCGTTTCGGGCACGAAAGCGTGATCATGGTACGGACCGGGATCGCTAACGGTTAGGGTTTTATCTAGCCCTAATGGCATAGCACGCGAGCTTAACACCAGCTTAGTTTAACCAAGGGCTGTTTTGCGGCGATATTTGCCGCAAAACAAAACTATTGTAAACCATGCTTCGTTCTGTTAGTTTAATAATATTGATTAATGCGGCGTTTTTCGCCGTATATGAAGCGAAAGGTAAACCATGCCGGGATTGGAGCCCAAAAATCAACTGGACGTACTTTTACCCTATGCCATGATCGCTACCAAAAAATGGTTGTCTGCTGAGGGGGTAAATCGCCATACGCTGGATAATTCCCTTAAGAGTAAGAAGCTGGAAGCTCTGTCAGTAGGCGTTTACATGCGTACTGGTATGTCGGTGCCATGGGAGGGCATGGTTTGTTCGCTTCAACGTATGTCAGTAACACCTGTTCACGTAGGCGGATTGACTGCGCTTGAGCTACTTGGTTTTGGCCATTATTTATCAAGCTCCAAAGAGAGAACGGTTCATCTGTACTCTGAAGCCAAGCTCCCGGCTTGGCTCGCGAAGTTGAAGCATAAGGGCACATTTCGGTGGCATGGTACGAAGACTTTATGGCCTGCGGAGTTGTTGGAAAAAGAGAAGGTAGTCAAAGAGTATCAATGGCGAGAGGATTTGCCGCCTTTGATGATCTCTAGCCCTGAAAAGGCCTGCCTTGAAATGCTTATGGATGTTCCAAAGACAGTAAGTTTTGAGCATGCTGATGAGCTTATGCAGGGCCTCACCAGCCTTTCTCCACGGAAGCTGGAGGTGTTGCTCAACTCTTGTCGTCATGTGAAGGTGAAAAGGCTGTTCTTCTGGTTTGCCGACCGGCAGGGTTATTCCTGGCTCAAAAAACTGGATTATCAAGATTTCGATCTGGGCAAGGGAAAGCGTGTGGTTGCTAAAGGTGGCAAGCTGGATAAGAAATATCAGATAACAGTACCGGATTACTTACATGGATAGAAATAGCTCTTACTACAAACAGGTGCAGTTGCTGGTCCAGCTTCTGCCTCTTATTGCAGAAGAAGAATGTTTTGCGTTAAAAGGCGGCACGGCGATAAACCTGTTTGTCAGGGACTTACCGAGATTGTCTGTTGATATTGATTTGGTCTATCTGCCGATGAAAGGCAGAAATGATGCACTTACCGATATCAGGGAGGCTCTATCCCGTATTAGTGGGAGCATTAAGAATGCTTTTCCTGATGCCGGAGTGGTTGAATCTTTCAAGGATAAAGTTGATGCGCTTCGTCTTGTTGTTTCGCGCAATAGTGTCCAGGTCAAAGTTGAGCTGTCGCCCGTATTAAGGGGGACGGTATTTGATCCGGTAGTGATGAGTGTCTGTGAGTTGGTAGAAGATGAATTTGGCTATGCTGAAATTGCCGTGGTCAATCAGTCTGATTTGTATGCCGGAAAAATCTGTGCGGCGCTGGATCGGCAGCATCCTCGGGATTTGTTTGATGTGATGTTGCTGTTGAATAAGGATACGTTCACAGACGATCTTCGTAAGGCGGTGATCGTTTATATCATAAGCCACCCAAGGCCAATCGCCGAACTCTTAAAACCCGGCATCAAGGATATAAAGCAGATTTACGAGGGTGAGTTTGCCAATATGTCCGAGGAAGAGGCCAGCCTAGACGAGCTGGAAGACATACGGGAATTTTTGATTGAGCTGATTAATGCGGATTTTACCGACGAGGAGAGGCGCTTTTTATTGTCTTTCAAAAATAAAGCGCCAGATTGGACATTGTTGGGGTTAGACGGGATTGAGGATTTGCCCGCCGTACGGTGGAAGCAGATTAATCTGGGTAAGATGCCGGAGGATAAGAATAAGTTGGCGTATGAAAAGCTGGTCTCAATTCTTGAGGTTGAGTAAGTGCTTGGTTGTGCGAATGCGGTCAACATTCAGGATCAACATCTGAGCATCCTTGGTTAAACCGGATGATCGTTCTGTTACGGCTCTACCTGAAGATAAGCGGTCATTCAGACCGAGAGTGATCAGCCTGCAGCCAGCGGCCCATAAGAGACGCTGAAGGTCTGCGAGCACTGTAAC
>SDWK01000570.1 GCA_004195335.1 Shewanella sp. | reverse complement strand
CGTCGGCAGCGTCAGATGTGTATAAGAGACAGGTATATACCCAAGCCACTTCAAAATGCTCGTTTCAGAGCTTCCGTAGGATAGCAGAACAAGGCAGTGCTTGAAGAGAATGGTTAGGATTAAATAACCGGACGGGTACGAAAATAGATCAAACTCGGCATCGCTAACCCCACAGACAAGGCTCCCAGAATAAACACCGTTTTCAGCCCATTAGTGATCACCTCTGAGGTCAATTCAGGGCTGATCTCAGACTGAGCCGTAAGCTGAACGAGTGCGATCACCGTGTTAAATGCATAGGTCCCGGGGATCATCGGAATTATCGCTGCAACGGCATACATCAGTGGAGGTGCTAAGTGACGTTTAGCGAAACCGATAGTGACTAAACCAACGAGGGCTGCGGCCGCAAAGGTAGCCCACTCTATGGGTAGGCCTATATGCAACAAAAGCGTCCGACAGCTGTGTCCTATTGCACCGGCGACTGCACAGTACTTAAGGAAACGTTTAGGCACGTTAAATACCATAGCAAACCCGACAGCCGGAATAGCTGAGAAAAATGCATCGTTGAGTAACGCTAAGAGAAGTTCCATCATAAGAACAAGCCTCCGAGCTGCATGGCTATGGTAATGCCTATTACCGAAGAGACTGTCAACAAGGTTGCATGCCCCCATCTCGAAATCCCGACAGTAAGATGCCCTTTCACCATATCGGATATTGAATTGATCATGGGAAATCCCGGTACCAACATCAGCACGCTCGCAGCCATAGGCAACTTAGGCGTATCGGTCAGAGAAAACTGGTAGCCAAGTTGAGCGATCAAGGTGGTAACGAACGCCGTAACCGCAAAGTTAAGTAGTAAATTAAAGTGATGCTTCGCAATGGAAAGCCTAACAAACATCCCAACCGAGGAAGCAAAAAAAGTGATTACCGATGCCGCTAAATCGCCACCAAATAAGTGACAAAAACTGGCACATGATAACCCTATCATTGGCACTAAATAACGCTTTGGATAGGTTTTTGGCTCAATGCGGGACACACGTTTTCTGACTTCGTTGAGCCCATAAAGGCCTTTTTCGGTCAGTAAACAGATCCTTTGCAGCTCACAAATGATGGTCATATTAATACCATGCTCTCGAGTACGACGAGTAGTAGTGATACAACGACCATGAACTAGGCTGGTTAAAACAAGGGAGTTAGAAGAGATAGAAATTTCGACACTGGCGAGCCCCAGTGCATAACCTAAGCGCTGACTTATCTCTTCGACAAGTTCCGATTCAGCGCCATAGGCCAACAAGAGTTGAGCAACCCGGACAACCTGCCGGGTTATATCATTTTGAGTATCTGCGTACACACTAATCTCAAACAGTATGGTCTCAAAAAAATAGCCTCAATTTTAAAATTATCAATAACGCCTGACAGCAACTATCTTTGGTAGATAACTTCGACATCATAATCGTCGTCATCGAAGTCATCGTCGTCTGAATCATCAAAATCTTCGTTTAACGAATCACTATCTTTATGATAATTGTCCCATTTGAATTCGACTTCGGCTTCTGCATCAACCTTTTCCTCTTCAGGAAGAGAGTCAATGAAATCAACAAGTTTTAGACTAAGATCTTCCGTCCCGTCACGATTATAAGCTGAGATGGTAAAGACTTCGCCTTTCCAATCTAACTCTTTCACGATATGGTCGATACGTGCCTGAAGTTCTTCTTCAAGCAATAGGTCCATTTTATTGATCACTAACCAACGAGGCTTGCCTGCAAGCTTAGGTGAGTGCTTTGCAAGCTCACCAACAATTGCTCTTGCTGACTCAACGGGATCACTGCCATCAATGGGATCAATATCCACAAGATGCAGCAACACGCGACACCGCTCAAGGTGCTTCAAGAAGCGAACACCCAGGCCCGCACCATCGGCAGCACCTTCGATTAGTCCCGGAATATCGGCAATAACAAAACTCTGACCGTGTCTTGGGTTAACGACACCAAGATTAGGCACTAAAGTTGTGAAGGGGTAATCGGCGACTTTAGGCTTAGCTCTGGATACTGAACGAATAAACGTTGATTTACCCGCATTAGGCATACCAAGAAGGCCGACGTCGGCAAGCAACATCAACTCAAGTTTCAGACTGCGAACTTCACCAGGCGTTCCCAGAGTTTTCTGTCTTGGTGCGCGGTTAGTACTCGTCTTAAAGCGGGTGTTACCTAGACCATGAAAACCACCTTTAGCCACAAGCATTCTTTGACCATGAGCAGTTAAGTCTCCAAGAGACTCTTCTGTTTCTTCGTCGAAAGCACGTGTGCCAACAGGTACCTTAAGAACTAAATCATCACCACCATGTCCGGTACAATCACGACCACGGCCATTTTTACCACGCTCTGCACGATGAAAACGTTCAAACTGGAAATCGATGAGTGTATTAAAACTTTCATCTGCTTGCAGATATACGCCACCGCCATCACCACCATCGCCGCCATCAGGGCCGCCATCGGGTACATATTTTTCGCGTCTGAAACTCACGCAACCACTACCACCATCACCAGCTTCAACTCTGATCACAGCTTCATCGACAAACTTCATACTTACTCCTGGCAACACTGACTAAAAGGATTATACGTCTTTCTATCCAAGGTCGCCAAAAAACAATTTGTAAACCCATTAAAACAATAAAGCCCCACCAAAGGCGGGGCTTTAATAAGCAATCTTGAGCCGAAGCTACAGATTAGCCTTCGATGCTAATAAACTTACGGTTATTAGGACCTTTAACTTCGAACTTAACTTTACCGTCAGTCAAAGCAAATAGAGTATGGTCACGACCAATACCTACGTTTACACCAGCGTGGAATTTAGTACCACGTTGACGAACAATGATGTTACCAGCAAGAACTGATTCGCCACCAAAGCGCTTTACACCAAGACGTTTACTTTCTGAATCGCGGCCGTTACGAGTAGAACCGCCAGCTTTTTTATGTGCCATGAGTTAGACTCCTAATTAAGCGTTGATAGCCGTAATTTTAACTTCAGTGAACCATTGACGATGGCCCATTTTCTTATCGTGATGCTTACGACGACGGAACTTAATAATAGTTACCTTATCAGCACGGCCGTGGCTAACTACTTCAGCAACAACCTTACCGCCTTCAACTAAAGGGGTACCTACATGAACAGTCTCACCGTTAGCAACCAAAAGAACTTGGTCAAATTCAACAGTTTCGCCCGTAGCGACTTCTAATTTTTCTAGACGTACAGTATGGCCTTCAGCAACACGATGCTGCTTACCACCACTTTGAAAAACAGCGTACATAGCTATTTTACTCCGATATTTCAAACACGCCGCTCATTATGTGAGGCTGGGGTGTTATAAAAGCTTTAATGACAATGGTGGCGGATTCTACGCTAAGAACTTTCACCTGACAAGCCCTAATTGTGTATGAATAAGAAAAGATCAGAATTAATCCCACAATCTCCTTCTAATGCTGTCTTGAATAGCGTTTCTTAGGTAGAATATTTATCATTATAACATTCACGCCTTCATTTGGGCCGCCTTTATTATTGCTGCCCCACAAAACCAGAGCCTATATATGGATTTAAACGCCATTCGTCAGTTAGCCGATAGCGATATGCAAAACGTCAATAAGCTAATATACAAACAACTAGAATCTGATGTCGCTTTAATCAATCAGCTAGGTTTCTACATTATCAATGGTGGTGGTAAACGCATGCGTCCGCTGCTATCTATATTGGCAGCTCGTGCTATCGACTATAAAGGTGAAGCACACCTTAAGCTGGCAGCAATTATCGAGTTTATTCATACCGCTTCGCTGTTACATGATGACGTCGTGGATGAATCAATGTTACGCCGTGGTAGAGAGACGGCTAATGCGCTCTTTGGCAATAGTGCTAGCGTATTGGTCGGCGACTTTCTCTATACGCGTTCGTTTCAGATGATGACAGAACTAGGCGATATGAAAGTGCTTGAAGTGCTTGCCGATGCCACGAATGTGCTCGCCGAAGGTGAAGTACTACAGTTAATGAACTGTAATGATCCCGACACTACTGAAGAAAGTTACATGCGTGTCATCTATTGTAAAACCGCCAAACTCTTCGAGGCAGCCACACGCTTAGCCGGTGTACTTGCACAAAGCACGATTGAGACACAAAACGCTCTGGCCAATTACGGAAAATTCTTAGGTACTGCATTCCAGTTAACCGATGACCTATTAGACTATACTGCCGATACCGAAGAGTTAGGTAAAAACATCGGCGATGATCTTGCTGAAGGTAAGCCGACTCTGCCACTTATTTTTGCCATTGCAAACGGTACAGAAGAAGAGCAAGACTTAATCCGCACGGCAATAGAAAAAGGGGATGGTACTCAGAATATTGAAGAGATCCTCAGTGCATTGCATCGCTGCGGCGCCTTGGACTATACATTCCAACGGGCACAAGAGGAATCTGATAAGGCAATCGAGGCCTTGTCAGCCATTCCTGAGAGTGACTATAAGCAAGCGCTTATCTCATTAGCTAAAATTGCGGTAGAGCGTAGTCACTAGCCTTACGCCTTACATGCTATACAAATAAAAAGGAGCCCAGAGGCTCCTTTTTATTTGCTTGGACTTAATACCAATAGCGATAAGCCCTGCAATGATTACTTAACGAACTCAACGCCCAGCTTGATGTCGGCCTTGAGTGTATCTAACATAGCATCACGAGCATTGGCTTCAAACTCACTGATTTCACCGTAAGCCAGTACTGACTCAACGCCATTCTTACCTAAAAGGACTGGCTGCGCGAAGAAATCTGCATGCTCACTGCCGCCATCAACATAGGCACACTCAATCACATTCTCTTCACCTTGAAGACCACGTACCAGAGATAAACCGAAACGACATGCTGCCTGACCCATTGAAAGTGTCGCACTTCCGCCACCGGCTTTAGCTTCAACCACTTCAGTACCTGCATTTTGAATACGCGTAGTCAATGCTGCAACTTCTTCATCGCTAAAGCTTACGCCTTGAACTTGAGAAAGAAGAGGAAGAATAGTCACACCGCTGTGGCCACCGATAACATTGATCTTAACATCATCAACATTCAAACCTTTCGCTTCGGCAATAAAGGTTTCAGAACGAATCACATCGAGTGTCGTTATACCGAATAAACGATTCTTATCATAGACGCCAGCAGCTTTTAAAACTTCGGCAGCGATTGCTACGGTAGTGTTAACCGGGTTAGTGATGATTCCTATAAGTGCTTTAGGGCAAGTTGCCGCACATTTTTCGACTAGATTTCTAACAATACCAGCATTGATATTGAATAGATCTGAACGATCCATACCCGGCTTACGAGCCACACCCGCTGACATCAATACAACATCAGCCCCTTCAAGCGCAGAAGTTATATCGTCACCAGCAAAACCTTTAACTTCTACGGCTGTCGGGATATGACTAAGATCAACCGCAACACCAGGTGTTACAGGAGCAATATCATAAAGGGACAATTTTGAATCTGCAGGCAATTGAGTTTTTAATAGTAGGGCTAAAGCCTGGCCAATACCGCCGGCGGCACCAAGTACAGCAACTTTCATAGTTATCTCCGTCATTTCCTGGATATTTGTGATATGGATCTATATCTCTCGATGCTGCTACAGTACTGTAATCACGTTTAAAATTCAATTATCCCTTAGTCTTGGTTAGATTTAATTTTTATCTTTATCAATAAAAATTCAAATGAGATCAATAAAGCACCATAATGATGGACAGAATCTCACCGTTAAGCGCTAAAGATTACAGCCAGCCAGATAGCCCCCCTGTTTATTGTACTGACCTCCTGCATTCCACTTGCACATACAAGCAAACATCTTAAACTGCATTTTTATTCATAAAACTCGGATGTTTGTTGACAAAATCGCCAACTATATTCAACATGGCAATGATTTTTGAATAAAGAATAATAAAATTATGCAATCAAATAGAAGTCAAGACGACCTAGTTAAGACCTTTAAGGCAATTTTGAAAGAGGAGCGATTTGGCTCTCAGAGTGAAATTGTCCTCGCCCTTCAGGCTGAAGGGTACGGAAATATTAATCAATCTAAAGTCTCAAGAATGCTAAGCAAATTTGGGGCTGTGCGCACTCGTAATGCGAAACAAGAGATGGTTTACTGCCTTCCGGCGGAGCTGGGAGTACCGACAGCAGGTAGCCCACTAAAGAATTTAGTATTGGATGTCGATCACAACCAATCCATGATAGTGGTAAGAACCAGTCCTGGGGCGGCACAGCTTATCGCACGACTGCTCGACTCGATAGGAAAGCCTGAGGGTATTCTTGGTACAATTGCCGGCGATGATACCATTTTCATCACGCCATCAAATATTAATGAGATAGATAAAACCTTAAATACGGTTAAGTCACTGTTTAATTTTAATGACTAACTCTTACAGGCTTGTGGTTAGTAA
>SDWK01000554.1 GCA_004195335.1 Shewanella sp. | reverse complement strand
ACCAATATGATGCTGGCAGGGTTACGCGGCGTCGCTAAAGCCGCGTTCAATCTCAGCCACATGGATGCGGATACGATGCTGCGGATCAACTCGGTGAAATCACTCAAGGGCAACGCGGTGCGTACCGGTCGCCGGCTGAGTACCGAGGATACTCAGAAACTGCTTGCCAGCTGTGAGGACCTCTCCTGCCCTGCAAAGAGAGACAGAGATAAAGCGATTCTGCTGATCGGCATCGGTGCCGGGTTACGCTGCAGCGAGATCTGTTCATTAAACCGGGATGACCTCGACGATGAGCAAGGGCTGTTAAGTGTACGAGAGGGTAAAGGCAGGAAGCAGCGTCAGATCTACCTGGCGGGCGCTGTGCAGGTCGCTCTGAAAGCCTGGCTGCAGCATCGAGGTTCAGCCCTCGGCGCCGTGTTCACTCGAATATTAAAAAGCAGCGCAGTAACGGAGGATAGATTAACCAGCAATGGGCTCAGCCATGCGCTCAAGAACCTGCAACAACAGGCCAACATCCCAGTGTTCACCCCGCATGACATGCGCAGAACCTTTATCACCCAACTCTTGGAGGAAGGGATCGATCTCAACACCGTCAGGCAACTTGCGGGGCATAGCGATGTCAGTACAACCGTTCGCTATGACAAACGGGATCTGGAGTGGCAGAAAAATGCCTCTCGCAGTATCGTTGTCTGAGATGACGCTTAACGGCATAACGCCAATCCTGAAAGGTCAGGATTGGCGACGGCTTGATACCTGGCGTTAGCGTTCTTAATTTTTGTGGAGAACACGGATGGAACTATATTTTCCCTACCTGCTGCTTGTCGTGCTGATTGGGATTTGGGCCGCAAAATGGAATCGCTCAGTGCTGATTTTCGTACTGGTCGGCGTTATCCTTTCACCGGTCGTAGCCGGAATTATCTTGCTCATCTTGGGTAACAATAATCCTAAGTGCCCCTCCTGCAAAGGCTACGTTGACCCTACCGCCAGCAAGTGCAAAAACTGCGGCGATCCGCTCCCTTACACACTGCCCGGTGACAGAGGGACATCAGACTAAGCTGTCAGTTACGCCAAGCACTGGGTTGCCGGAGATAATGATGTCAGTACTACAGAGCCCTCTGCTAAGCATAAATACAAACTTACGTTTATCAGCAACAGGCCCCCGGTGACTTCGCAGCGATCGCACGCAGCTACCCGTTCTGCCCTATACAATCAGTGGATGTCATAAACAGCAGCTGCCCTTGTGCTGTGATAACGCTAATCACCCCGCCTAATCCGCCCGTGAGAAGGCGTTATTGCTCATTGGGATCGGAGCCGGCCTACGCTGCTCGGAGATCTGTTCACTGAACCTATGCGATTTTGACGCAACAACAGGGCCTGTTAAAGGTAATGGAGGGAAAGGGTAGAAAACAGCGCCAGATCTATAGGGAGCTGGCATGGCTTTAGGCAAGGAAGAGGCGACCAGCATATTCCGGCCCATCATATTTATCATCTAGTCTCCTCCAACACCGCACGTCATCCTAAGACGTGTTCTCCTTTTATCATGGGCTCATCAACGCCATTAAGGAGAATCGCAATGACTCTAGCACTCAAACAACTCGCCCGTTTTCCGATCGGGGTCCAATTGCTAGGCACCATACCCGCTCTCTATCTCTGGTTTGCGTATGCCACTGCTCATGATAGCGCGGCTAAAAACGCCGTCATCATGGCCTTTGGTTCTGCGTTATTTTGGTTTGGCGCTTCGGTCTGCGTCATGAGTATGACTGTCAGTCTTACCGTGAAATTGCTTGCGAGTAGAGAGCTTACGGAGGATGAGGAGTTTGGGAGTACGATCGCTTTTTTTTGCGCTCTCGGACTGATGGCTTGTGCCTGGTGGGGATACGACGGTTCGGAGTATAACGCGCTCGGAATAGAGCAATCGTTCGTCATCTTTATTGTCGCTTACTGTCTTTTTTGCTTACCCATCCTTAAGCAAATTCTCTGCCGAGTCGGAATTTTCTGGTATCTAGCATCCCTCGTTTTCATGCTGTTACTCGTGACCATCCTCCGTAACGTCAACGGTAAAGACTGACCGCTACGATGCAGGTATCGCGTGCCTGGATATCAATCAAAAATCAGTAAAACTAAAGATAAGCGAGGATGTATGAAACGTAACCCTGCGATCACACCCCAACAGCACCGAGACATTCTGAGCAGACCCGAAGATTTCAGAACCCAAGAGCGTATTCCACTGACGAAAGCCGGTGTTCGTTGGCCATATCAGCTCGCGGATACCACTGAAGATGAGCGCCAATTTTTGATTCTAAACAGTCAACAGAACAGTTGTTGCTCCTCAACGTCCAGTGTCATTGAGATCGCATTGGTGCGCGGGCGGTACAACCCGAAAGAAGGGGTCATCACTCGCATAGATGCTGTCTATCATAGCCTGAATGACCCAGGAGAACCGCTCGACTGGCCCTTCGAGACTATGTTCGGACTCAGTGACATCCTTCTTAAAGGGCAGCATATCGATCAAGCGTTAGTCAGTGGTTGGCTAGATAACGATCCGCTGATCCTTTCGATGGATGACGCCACTAAAGCACGACCGGCATTTGAGCGGCTCCTCCCTCGACACACGAACCTTGAATGGAGTTGTTTGGAGGACATTAAGTGGAACGCTCCTGGCTTTGAAAACTGCGACAACCTGGCGGATAGTTTGAGATTGCTGGGCTGGTTTTATGAAGACGACATCTATGTCCCTGCCACAGCAGACTGCTTGGCGATGGCCTGGTTCTTACATCAAAGCCCCCTAACCTTCGCGCATCTACTGGATGAGGTGATGCAAGGCACTGTTCTGATCAAAGTGAATGATGAGATAGAGTCTCTCTCTGAACGAGGATTCAGCAATTTTTACTCGGGGAAATATCAAGAATACGCATGCCGTGAAGTTAAAGCGGGCCAGCAGGGCCGAGAACTGGCTTACCTGGAGAGGAAAGGAGTCAGCCGATCTCAAATAACATGCCAGCACGTTAGTGCTAGGTCTAGGTTTAAACCGTGCTGAGGGTATCGGAGAATAGGCAAAGTCTGACGAAAATAGCTGCTGATTTGCTCCATTAACTAACAGCGTTAATCATCCAGATTATTGTCAGGATGACTTTTGTTATACTCTCTCACCTGCTCACGATACTCCTGCCAAGCCCCCTGCGCAGCACGCTCTTCTCTTGTCAGTTGGGCGCGTACTTCAGGGCTAGCGCAAGCCGAATTTTTCCTGCAATTATAGATGACGGTCGAATTGCTGAGCCCTGAAGAGATGGCCCGGAGATCTTGCAGGATGAACGGGATCTGTTTGAACTTAATCGAGCCGTAGCTGTGCTTATCATCAAAAGCTTCGATGAGGCCCACTGCACGATTGATCCCGCTGGGGTCATAGGTTCCCGGTTGTCCTTTGACTCCCAGCATATCCAGCGTCCGGCTGAGTGCTTCGATATTTTCCATCAGTTCTGCATATTTGCCACCGTGGATGGTTCGTAGCCGCTCTATTTTTGCCAGGTTTAGGAAGTCACCTGCCTGGGTTTGTTGGGAGTAAATACTAACGGTAGTGGATACGAGAGCACTACATAGGACGATGGCTTTTAGCATCGTTACGCCCTCCTTGGTTAATAGACCGCTCTGGGGATGCAGTACTTTGACCCCGAGGAGCCTTGGGCGCGGGAATGGTAGATTCGTAAAACTTCCTGCCGTATGGCCTCAGCATCAGGATTCCTTAAAAAGTATTCCCGCACGATTTCCGATAGCAGGTTTCTCGAAGGGTCGTCCAGCAGTACCAAGGGGCGGGCATAATCCGTCAGCTCATCATGTCCGGAAAAGATGAATGCCGCAGCGCTAATTACACCCTTGTCATCGTGTTTACACAGGTTATCACCGAACTCGAATAGATCTTTCGGCTTCTGGATCTCTGCCTGTACGCTGGAGTCCTTCAACAAGGACAGCATGGCTTCTTTGAGTTGCTGCATAGTGAGACCTCCTTACCAGCTCAGTTGCATGTCGGCACCATTGAGAACCTGATTGCGTATATCGATAATATGTTGATTAATGACCATCTTATACATATCGTATCCCCTATTAGTCCGTTAACTTGTAGGTATCGTACTGACTAACCACGTCAGCTTGTGACGTTGCCGCCAGCAGTGCCTAAGGGAGTTCCTATGAGAGCAAAGAAGGATGTTTTAACAAGGGTTTTAATAGGAGATAACGAAAAGAAGCAGCCTCATGAAATCTGCGAAATGGTTTATGGAGAGAACCATTCATATAACGAACTACAGTACGTGCAGAGAGAATTACGACGAAGAGCTCAAGATACCGCTGGCCTGGAAACCTATCCTGGCTTAAGTGATGAAGATGAGGACATAGATGGGAACGGATACATCAAACCTTATCGAGGAAAAAGGTACTATTGGTGGGAAAACCAAGAGCTTAAAGACTTATGGCAGTTGAGTAATCAAAAAAATGTACATATGGCTCAATTCGTCGCATTTACTTTGCTAGATAAAAACTTGAACTCCCTTCTTCCTCCGGAAGTGGCCAGTTACGTATCACCACTTGTTCGACAAGATAAGAAAAAAATCGCTTTAAAGAATAAGAATACGGTCTTCTCTAATATTGAAGATAAGATAGAACTGATTCAGCAAGCAGTAGCAATGCAACCTAAAGATATTGGAGCACACATCAGAAATACCGTATTTTCAGCGGTGTTAGAGTCAAAAGTAATAGAGGCATGCTACGATTCAAAGTATGATAAAGAATGGAGTGGTTGTTTAACGCTATCACTTCAAAAGCTTGTTTTTAAATACAATCATTTAAAAGTTGTTGCTTATAATCACAACTGTGACCAAGTACGCGAGATCTATGTTCGCCGACTCAAAGACATTAGGTTCATTGAGGATATTGATTTTGTTAGCACTGATATCAAGCCAATTAAAAAGTTGATAACCCTTCGAACTGATAGCGAGATGTTTTATGAAAGTTATTTCAACTCTGTTCATGTCGGCGAAGATCAAGTAATAGAGAAGGACGAAGAGTCAAATAATAGACTTATCAAATTCATTGTCACGTTAATGCCTAATAAGAATGGGGATCCTGATTATTTCGACTTGGTGAATCAACTGTGCTCATGGGCGGATGCCGTGGATGTTGTATCACCGCCGGAGCTCCGGTTAGCAATGGAAAAAAGGATAAAAACCATGGTGAAGCGTTACTCATTGAATCTTTAGACGCAATGGATAAACATTTTTTTGAAAAATAGCGACTGGACACATCGAGATTTACAGCATGGTTTCTACACAAACATACGAGTTTCTCAGTCGGTACTGGAGCTTTAACAGCCGCATTCATGGTGCTCGACATTGGGCTCATGTTGCCTGCTTAGGACGAAAACTCGCGGAGCAGAATGATCTTGATGGCGCAAGTTTGCGATGCATCAACGCCTTCGGCTGGACCCACGACCTGTGGCGAACGCACGATGGTTCGGGCAATGAGCACGCCCAGGATGGTGGTATTCATTTCCTGAATTTGGATTGTGACCTGATTCAACAACTGTCCGAAGCGGAGCAGCAGCTGGTCGCTCGCGCCATTCGCTACCACTCAGATGGCTATATTGCGTGCGAGGCTTATGATCTGGGCTTGTTTGATGGGATCGACTTGCCGGAGCAGTGGGTTATCGACACGGTAGGCTGTTGCTGGGATGCCGATCGATTGGATCTGAACCGCCTTGGGAGTGAGCCCAAGGCGGAGTTGATGTCTACGGAGTATTGGTTATGTCTTGTAAAAGCGTCTAAAAACTTAAATAGCAACCTTAAAGAAAATCAAATTCTTTAAGGTTGTATCAAGGATGCTTCATAAGTAACTTTACCTAAACCACTAGGAGGAGCCTCTAAAATACTAATCGAAATCCCTCTTTGTCTAAACCAATTAATTCTATTAAGTGATTGAGAAACAGAAGTTAAATCAGCATTCAGGTGGGATAATAAACGACGTATTTCTGTTGAAGTGTATCGCCAAGAACTTCCAGAACCAGTCAAATTGTGTTTAATTAAATCTAAAGATTCTAGTCTAATCCGTTCTGCCATTGAAATCACATTAGCCTGGACATCTGCCGCTCTATCTATAATGTTTCGAGTGTTATTTCCAACATCAGGACTAATATTTACAATTGTGTTTATGTCATATCCAATCATAAACAACGCGGCCTCAATAGCCCGAATATTATCAGCTTCTGTATTTCCTACATCCCAATCAACCCCTTCAGAAACCGCAGCTAGTAGCAACCAATTAGCCCTAATATTGGATATCGCATGATGTTTTCCAGTTTTTTTCGGTGGAAAAATATACTTTGAATTAGAAGGGTTTCTCCTGCTCGACTTGGTTTTATCCCCACACATAAATTTTAGCTCATCAGGCACTACGTCGATAGAGTTAAAATCCAAATACTCGCGTGCTAT
>SDWK01000547.1 GCA_004195335.1 Shewanella sp. | reverse complement strand
TCACTCACCGTTCCATAGAAATAGCGATATGTGCTCCTGCTCAAGCAATATGGTGATAAGCAAGATTGGAATTTTGCTGTTCAACCAACTAATCCAACACCAAATAAACTCACATATGATATTTGCTATCTAAAACACTTAAACTCGACTTCCTGTTCGCTGAGGAAGCTTTCGGCTTGCTCGCCTTCAAGCATGGCCATGGTTGCCAGCATGCCGGCCATGACGCAGTTGGGGGCGAGAACGGTGACTGAACGTGGTGCTTTGACCACTGGATAGCCGGTGCGCGGATCGATGATATGACCGAAACGTTGGCCATCCTTTTCGATAAAGCGCCTTGTATCACCACTGGTGGCAAGCGCCCCCTGACGAATTTCCAGCAGCGCCGCGGCGCTATCGAGTCGCTGTGGGTTTTCTATTCCTACTTGCCATGGGGGATTATTTGCTCCTTTAGAAACCGGGCAGGCGATATCACCACCAAAGTTGACCAGCACCGAAATAGCGGGCCATTGCTCAGCAAGGAGATAAGCCACTCTATCGACGGCATACTCTTTTGCGATACCGCCAAAGTCGAGGGACATGCCGGAAGGAAACTGCAGTTGATGTTCGTTAAAGCTCACCTTTGAAAAATCGACTAACGCCCTCGCCTGCTCGATATCTGACGCCTCGGGGAGCTGATTGCCGTCGAACCGCCATAGCACCATTAAGGGGCCGGCGCTGATGTCGAACCTACCATCACTGAGTTGATGACATTGGCGGGCAAACTGCAGCAAACTCGCTGTTTCTGCATCAATGGGAGAGGCTTTCCCCGCGGCATGATTAATCTTCCACAGAGGGTTATCTTTAATGAAGCGGCTAAATTTTTGTTCGATGCGTACGGCTTCACGGGTTGCCAACTCCATCATGGCATGCGTAATATTTTCATCTTCGGTAGCGATGAGTAACTCACAGGGACTCGCCATCGCGCGAAACGAACCTAAATGTCCCCAGCTACGACGACTCAACTCAAAATTAGATGATTTCCTTTGCTGTTGAATACTCATTCTCCCGCTTTTAACTTCGCTAGACTCTGTTCAACCTAACCTAACTCAGCTTAAATTAAATCAGCTCAAATCAGCTCAAATCAACTCAATTATGCGTTCTCCCATCACCTTGCATGATAGGAGGGCGGCATGCTGACGTCTTCACTTTACGAGTTTTCAGTTCGCTAACGTTTAAAAAGAATAACTCACCTGTGCCATGATGGCTTTCACCTCAGGAAACAGATCCTGATCTTGCAACTGCCCGACTAACTCGGTGCCATTATTCTCAGGGTTCTGTTGGTAATACTCCAGTCGATAACTCATCTCATGACCGCCGGAGAGACGCTGCCCAAACTTGAGCCCCAAAGTATAACTGGTCATATCACCGATACGGTAATCGGCACTGGCATATTCGGGAAGAGGTTCGCCCGCCATCAGGAAGGGACGATAAAAATTGGCGGCTTGTTGCTGATAATATCTCAGATGCACCTGCCCATAGAAGCGCCCACTGAAATAGTAGCGATAATGGGTCTCCAGCGTATGTGAGTTTAAGTCCCAATCATCGGTAGTGTAACGGTAAGAAAAATCAACCACACCCGAATCCAACGCCCCTTTCGTCATCATATAAAAGCTGTGTTTGAGACGAGAGTCCGGGCGATTCTCATATAGATAACTCTGTGTTGTCCCAGTATCATCGACCTGACTCAAGATTTTGTAGGGATCTGTCATATAGCCCGATACGCTAGACAGGCCGTAGTTTGCCTGAAACACCCATCTACGACTCAGCACCTGAGTGACACTCAACATCATATCCATGGTTTTCTTGTCTTCAGTTCCCCCCATACGAGTCTGATCGAAAGCCGCTCTATATTCCTCTTCGGTATTATAATCTCCTCTAAGCGCCATGGCAGAAAACGCCACGGGTTTGCCACCGACAGGATCTATGGTATCGAAGGTGTAAGCACCCGATAACACCAGTGTGGTGTTGTCTTTATTGAAGCTGCGCTCAACCCCAGCATTGAGACCCATAGAAAAATAATCAAATTCCTTAGATCCATTCACACCCACATTGGTTTTCCATACCGGAGACAAGATTTCGGCCCAGTTGGCACTTGCCTGTACTCGGGTATCATGAAAGGTATCATCGAGAGGCGTTTCACCAGGGGCAGTTTGATATTGACCATCACCGGAGGGACGGGTAAAGGTTTGAGTTTCTGCCTGGGCGACAGCACCTGACGCCGATGCGCCGGTCAAGCTATCCACAACCAGTTTCATATCCAATAGAGACTCATCGCCAAATGCTTTTTGCACATTGCCGATAGCTTCAACGGCCTGGACTCTATCCTCCTCACCGTAGTACATGATGGCAGCATCGACTTTCCAATCATCCAACTTTTCTTCACCGGCTTGAACCTGAGCGCTTTGCCCAACAAGAGCGCAACTAGCAAGCGCTAATGCTGTAGATATCTTTGGCTTATTTTTTAATTGCATCCGCATCCTCCTCCCGCGAGTGAGCGGCCGCCACTGCTCCCCTCTTTACTGAAATAGATATGGTCATCGAGGGCTAAGTCTAATTTCTCACTGTCCAGCGCCATATCGGCCCGAGCCAACTGATCTTTTTCCCAGGGCTCGACACCCAGGCTTGAACAAGCGGATAAACTGATCGCAATCGCAATAGATATGATGGTTCGATTCATGGGTTACTCCTTCAGCAATTCAACGATTTCATTTTCATAAGCAGCTAAGTTTTCTTCATAAAAGCCTTGGTGTTTTTGTACTAATTCTCCTTGGCGATTGAAGATATAACTGCTTGGCATACCTAATAGTTCAAACTGACTGGCGACATCCGCTTGCGGGTCGAAACGGATATGAAAATCGGCGGGTAATTTTGATAGAAACTTTTCAGCTAACGCCTTATTTTCATCTAAGTTAATGGCAACAATGGCCAGCCCCTGTTGTTGGTATTTTTGATGCATGGCGTTCATCCACGGAAAAGACTTACGACAAGGCCCACACCATGAGGCCCAAAAATCCAGATAGACCACTTTCCCCTTAAACTCACTCAGGCTGACCAATTCGCCTTGAAAATTTTGTACCTGGTAGTCCAATGACGGTGCGGCACTTAAGCTCCACGTCATAAAACTCAGCAACAGCAATAGTTTTTTCATTATACATCCTGATTTATTGTCACCATCAACTCGCTAACCAAATCGACACATAACGCACGCATTAGTCTCACTCTAATCCGCTATCGAAAAAATTGAAATCAGCCTTAAGATAAAACTCGTAATTTCAATGAAATATGTACCGTCTGCACGAGTATCAACATCTTCTTTTAAGTCTAACCCAGAAAATGTTGAAGAAATGTCAACGCGAATTTAACATTTGATGTGGTAGGGGAAGGTTTGTCGATGGGGAGAGCTGATGGGCGGACTATTGCGGCACACTCAAGCTTCAGTGTGCACGCATATCAGTCTATGTTGAACAAGCCTGGAAAGTTAGTTTTACTGCAATCAACTACAGTGAAGAGATCGAAACTAATCCTGAGTTTTTAACAGGCTGATAATGCCAGCCACATTGGAGAAGCTAAATTTCTCCATTATCTCTGTTGCCCCCTTAATAAAGGTAGACTGATGCTGACGCACGACATGATAGACCTGAAAACAAAGAATAATGTCACGCTCTGATAACCCGTTATTTTTATTTGCAATAACGGCTAGATAACACCGCAACATAAAGCAATCTAACACGATCAATCTAAAGGCCGATTGTGGTTTATCATCCAGAGTGGTCGGGAAGTATTCGTGATACATATAATACAAAAGATATCGCTTAAAGATATCTCCGTGCTCCTCCAATGCCGGGGAGGCGATATCGTTCCAGGCACGGTTAATTCTATCGATATCGAGGACTCTATCCTCATCTAATACGTCTGAGATGGCATCATCGATCTCTTTAAACCTCACCCCGTCGGCCCTTGGGTGTGCATCGATGAACATGGCATGAAATGCGGCAAATGCCTGAACCTGATGTTCACATACATAGGATAGTTTTTGGTATTGCTCCTGCAGAACGCCTTGTTCAGCCAGTAAAGACAGTTGTTCGAAGCGACTATCCAGTACACTCGCCTCAGATTCCTTGAGCCACACCTTGTCGGCCGAATTGATTAGAAACCCGATTGAGAGCAGTGCCTGTTGCCAATTGAGATGTTCATTTAACAGCAGTTCGATGCTGTAGTCATATGTCTTAGATACCCATAGAGGGCTAGGGTACGAGGTCATTTTTGCCCCGGACAACTTACGTTCGAACATAAACGCATCGGGACTGAATAGTATCAGCCTGGCGGCTTCCGGACACGACAGGGAGAGAGTTTCGAACTTGTCACTCTCTCTGATGTGGCTCGTTCTGGGATAAGTTCTACAGGTGTCACCTAAGGTCTCTTCACCGGCTATAGCGTGGATCTTACAGAGTTTGTTGCTGTCTAAAAACAGGCAAGCTCCCTTAGCATCGGTCTGGATTATGGCCCACTGGTCATTATTGCGTTTAATTTTTTTCAGGGCCGACTTAGCTAACCCTTTCAACTGAGGATGGGCTATGGTCTTCTTATAGCTTTTCTTATCAAGATAGATATTCCAACCGATACAACAGCTGTCTTCGCAATCCGGGCCTATACAGCTAAAATCACTGACATACTTAGGGGTAACAATGGCGCTATCCATACAGCCTCTCTTAAACATAAGAAGGAGTTATAAGATAGCAAAGTCAGCTCGCGAGTCAAATATGATAAAAGCTGACCCATTATCGGGTAAAATCTTACAAATCATCGGGTAAACGTATACCAACCTTAACAACGATCCCCTGGCTTAGCTCAGAGACAACCCAATTCAGCGATTGCCATTCAAATTGATCCCCAAGCACTAATTCATCCCCCAGATGTTTAACCAGCAATTCCCCAACGGACATAGATTGCGCCTCATCATCGAGTACGAGTCCGTATATCGGCGCCAGGCTGGCTAATTGAATATCGACATCAAGAAAAAAGTCACCGAAGAAGCGAGGTAACTCCTCCTGCATTGGCGCCTCACTGAACAGGGTACCCAGGGCATCGAGATCATTTTCATGGCCCAGTACACACAAAATATCTCCCGTTTGCAGCTTAGTGCTTCCCGAGGGGTGCAGCATATCTTTACCACGGTACAGGGCCGCGATGTGTGTGCCCACCGGCATGTTGAGTCTGCGAATAGGCTCACCCACACACCACTTATGCTCACTGAGGTGGTAGACAAAAAGTTCCCAATCACTCTTAGGGTAGATGGCCACGCCGGATCTGGAGATAGGGCTAGGTATGGTCGGCAACTCAACCTTAGCGAGTCTCGCCGCCCTGCCTAAAGAGCAGCCCTGAACCAACAGAGAGACTAAGACGACAAAGAAGGCGACATTGAAATAAAGCTGGGCATTGGGAAGACCCGCCATCATAGGAAATACCGCTAAAATAATAGGTACGGCGCCTCGCAGCCCAACCCAAGAGATGAACCAACGGTCCCGACTACTAAAACTTTTAAATGGCAACAGGCTCAGCCACACGGAAACAGGCCTGGCAAACAAGATCATACCAAATGCCAATGCCAACGCTGGGATCGCCACCTCAGTCAGATCCGATGGGGTCAAAAGCAGGCCTAAGACCAGGAACATGCCTATCTGACTCAGCCAGGTCATGCCATCGAGCACACTCAAGATGGTATGTCGGCCCTGTATCGCACGGTTACCCAGCAGTAATCCCAACAGGTAGATTGACAAGATACCGCTACCGCCCAGACTATTTGAGATTGCAAATACGATTAACCCACCACTGAGCACCAAGACAGGGTATAAGCCGTCGGCCAGCTGAATACGATTAATCAATTGCCATAACAACCAGCCTCCACCTAAGCCCAGACATGCTCCCAGGCCAAACTGCTTGATAAAGCTCATCATCATGAAGCTTGCCGATACCCCATCACCCACACTAGCGAGTATGGCAATTAAGGTCACCGTTAAAAAGACGGCCATGGGATCGTTACTGCCGGACTCAATCTCTAATGTCGCACCGACACGTTCGTTTAAACGCTTGCCTTTCAATAATGAAAATACAGCTGCGGCATCGGTCGAACCGACGATAGCGCCCACCAATAGCCCTTGTAATAAGTTTAGGTCGAACAGATAGGCGGCCATCATTCCCGTCAGACCCGTCGTAATAGCCACACCAAATGTAGCTAAGGAGAGTGCCGGCCACAGGGCCACCCGGAAACTGGAGACGCGGGTACGCATACCACCATCGAGTAAAATAACGGCAAGAGCTAAGTTACTCACCAAATAAGCGATTGAATAATCGTCGAAATGTATACCACCGGGTCCGTCTTCTCCGGCCATAATACCGACACCGAGAAAGACTAATAAGATAGGAATACCCACGCGGGAG
>SDWK01000244.1 GCA_004195335.1 Shewanella sp. | reverse complement strand
AGATGTGTATAAGAGACAGATGATGAATATTGGCAATCACTTCCAGAAGCTGAGCTTCTTGTCTTCGATATTACCCCAAAGAGCACGTCCCGTTTGGCCAAACTGATCACTGGTGACTGCACCGTTTCAGCGCTCCCTAAGGCTGGAGAATTAGCGGTTGTACTTGAACATGAAGAGTTGGAAATTGAATCTCAACCCGGATTTAATGTGGCATTTTGGGCTTTTAATACTCAAAAACCGCCATTCAATGATGTCAGAGTGAGGAGAGCATTGGCGCACGCCGTAGACAGAGAAAATATTCTTAGAGCTGTTTATCAAAAAACAGCCGTCGCAGCGACCGGTATGTTGCCTCCTATGTCTTGGGCGTATTCAGAAAATAAGAGTATTATTGAGTTCAACCCAGAAAAAGCTAAACAGCTCTTGGAACAGGCCGGCGTCGATAACCTAACCGTCGATATTTGGGCGATGCCGGTTGCCAGGATCTATAATCCTAATGCTCATAAAACGGCAGAACTCATTCAGGCAGATCTCGCAAATATCGGAGTAAAGGTAAATATAATCAGTTACGGCTGGAGCGTTTTCAATCAAAAATTAAGTCATCGAAATTATGACTCAGTATTAATTGGCTGGAATGCGGATAATAGCGATCCTGATAACTTCTTTACCCCCATACTTAGTTGTGCATCGGTCGCCTCTAACAGTAACCGTTCACGTTGGTGTAGCCCTGAATTCGATAATATTCTTGCCATGGCTAGAGCAACGACCTCTCGAGGAGAACGAAAGATGCTTTATCAACAAGCCGAAGCGATGTTTGCCCAGCAGTTACCTATGCTACCGTTTGCTCATGCCACTCGACTCGCATTTAAACATAAAAAGGTTAAACAAAGCTGGTTAACGCCTTTCGGAGGGATCTCATTTAGTGGTAATAACAATACTGATAAATCAGATGCTGATACAGAGGCGGAGCAATAATGGTAAGTTACCTTTTTCGTAGGCTAAACTTGTTTCTGGCAACCTCTTTTGTGCTGCTTATCGTGCTATTCATCGTAACCAGCCAGTTTCCAGTTGAACAAAGGTTTGCGCTAACCGGGATACACTCACCCAATGCGGAACAAGTTCAGCAGATAGATAATGATTACAGTCTCAATGAGGGTCAATTCAATCAATTTTTCTCGTACCTGCAACAAAGGTTAAGCGGGAACTTAGGCATTTCAGCCACCTCTCAACGACCCGTTATCGAGGAATTAGCATCGGTACTTCCGGCATCATTTGAACTGGCGGCCGTATCTGCCATGCTTGCTTTAACATTTGGGATCCCACTCGGTGTACTTGCTTCCTTGAGCAGACATAAAATTACCCAACACACCATTATGGCAATAACCTTAACTGGTTACTCGATTCCTGTGTTTTGGTTAGGCTTGACTCTTTCTCTGTGGTTTGGAGTTCAACTCGGCTGGCTCCCCATTTCTGGCCAGTTAAACCTACTCTATGAGATAGAACCCGTCACCGGATTTGTATTGATAGACACCTTGTTATCTGATTCGCCCTACAGTACCTCGGCATTTATCGATGCCATTCTGCATATCATTCTGCCGGCGATCACGCTGGCAGTGTTACCTTTCACGGTTGTGGTCAGGATCACCCGAGCAGCAATTATAACGATTATGGATCAAACCTTTATTAAGGCTGCCGAGGCCCGGGGGCTTCATACATCACGAGTCGTGCTGCGCCATGCATTACCCAATGCGTTAATACCCGTCTTAAAAAATCTGGGTTTAATGTTAGGGTCATTTGCCAGTTATGCCATGGTCGTAGAGGTTATTTTCGCCTGGCCCGGTGTCGGTGCCTGGCTCGTATCGGGAATATATCAGCGCGATTATACCGTTATTCAGGGAGGGGTCTTGGCTGTCGCATTGATCATCATCTTTATCAGTATCATGATTGAAGTACTGTATACGGCCATCAACCCTCTCAGTAGGAAAGAACTTTATGCCTCAAATTAAGATCTATCAGGAAGATGATATTCCATCTCCCATGAGAAAGATCTGGCACTCTTTTTCTGATAACCCATTTGCATTTGCTGGATTATGGGCCGTTGTTGGTATCTTGTTACTCGCAATATTTGGCCCATTCATTGCGCCCTATGCGCCCGAGCAACAAGACCCACATGCATTACTGCTTGCGCCCTCTTGGGACCCCGCTGGTACCGTTGAGCATTTTCTCGGAACCGATGATTTAGGTCGCGATATCTTTAGCCGCTTGCTCCATGGAGCGCACCTGACCTTCGGAGTGGCTTTAGGGATTGTGATGACGGCGCTGACACTTGGTTTTATTATCGGCGCAATCTCTGGAATGATGAAAGGGCTAAAATCAAGTATTTTGAGTCACTTGCTTGATGCACTTCTCTCTATTCCTTCACTGCTAATGGCGATTCTCGTTGTCGCGGTAATGGGCCCGGGACTTGATAATGTATTTTGGGCCGTCGGACTCGCTCTCACCCCACAGTTTATTCGCTCAATACACCAAGCCATTCATGAAGAGTTACAAAAAGAGTATGTAACTGCAGCTAAACTCGATGGTGCGAATCCATTTCAGGTATTTTGGTATGTTATTATGCCTAATGTTTGGGATACTGTGATTATTCAAACCACCTTAGGCATATCGGCGGCGATTCTGGATATTGCGGCGTTGGGCTTTTTGAATCTAGGTGCACAGGCCCCGAGCCCAGAATGGGGTGCGATGGTCTCACAAGGTATGGATAATTTATTAACTGCACCTTGGACGGTCACCATTCCTGGCATTGCCATTTTATGCAGTGTACTTGCCATTAACTTAGTCGGTGACGGCTTGCGATCGGCGTTATCGCCGATCAATAACTAGACGTGTAGTTACCGTTATGCCATTACTTGATATTCGAAACCTTACCATCGAACTTGACACGCCCCACGGACGAGTCAAGGCACTCGAAAAAGTCAGCCTGACGATTAATCCTGCCGAGATACACGGTCTGGTTGGGGAATCGGGCTCCGGACGCAGCCTGCTAGCAAGAGCTATTTTAGGGATCCCAGGCCATAACTGGCGCATACAGGCCGATCGTATGATGTGGGATGGTCGCAACCTGCTAGAGATGAGTCCAAAGCAACGACGGAACTTAATGGGCAGTGAAATAGCCATGATATTTCAAGATCCCTCCAGTAGCTTAGACCCTGTTATTGTCGTTGGGGAGCAGCTTATTGAAGCCATGCCCGAAAACAAGAAGCTGTATTTTTGGCAACGAGCGAAAGACAAGAAGCGTACGGCAGAAAAATGGCTTCATAAGGTTGGCATCAAGGACACGCAGAAAATCATGTCCAGCTATGCGTGGGAGCTCTCTGATGGTGAATGTCAAAAAGTCATGATCGCGATTGCCGTTGCAAACCAGCCACGTCTTCTGATCGCCGATGAACCCACCAATTCCATGGAAGTTCAAACTCAAGCCCAGATATTCAGGCTGTTGGCCAAATTAAATCAATTACACAATGTTTCGATATTGCTTATCAGTCATGAACTGGAAACCTTATCAATTTGGTGTGACCAACTTTCCGTCATGTATTGTGGTCAGATAATGGAGTCGGGGCCTACATCTGAAATTATCAATCAGCCGTTTCATCCCTATACTAAAGCCCTACTGAACAATATTCCTGACTACTCGGGCCTGGTAAAGCACAAGTCCATGATGAAAACCTTGCCAGGTTCGGCCCCTGCTCTGCAACACCTTCCCATTGGCTGTCGCCTAGGTCCACGCTGCCCCGAAGCGCAGAAGAAATGCGTTAATCAGCCCAAACTGTGCCATAAGAAGAATCGCTATTTTGCGTGCCATTTCCCATACCATGAAGAGCCATGTAATGACGACGCCACTACTACAAGTTGATAATATCAGTAAGCGCTTTTTTACTGGTTACAAAAGATTTAGACGTAATTACACCCAAGCACTGGAACCTGTTTCATTCGAGCTGAAGAAGGGTGAGACCTTGGCTATTGTTGGTGAGGCGGGCTCAGGCAAGAGTACGCTTGCACGCATTCTTGTTGGCGCAGAAACTCGCAGTGGTGGAGAGATCTATTTCGAAGGCGAAGCTTTAGAGACCCGAAACTTGAAGCAGCGTTGTAAGTTAATCAGAATGATTTTCCAGGATCCCAATACGTCACTCAATCCGAGAATAACGATTGGCGAGCTTTTGGATGAACCCTTAAAATTCAATACGACCCTCAATGAGAAGCAGAGAAAAGAACAAGTAGTCGACAGACTAAGAAAAGTCGGCCTGTTGCCAGAACATGCTGAGTTTTATCCTCATATGATATCTGAAGGAATGAAGCAGCGCGTAGCCGTTGCCCGCGCCTTAATGCTGAATCCAAAAATAATCATTGCCGATGAGGCATTAACGGCACTGGATTTATCGGTACGTTCGCAGATCCTTAACTTACTGCTCAAGTTGCAAAAAGAGATGGGACTCTCCTATATTTTTGTCTCACACAACCTTAATATCATTCGTCACTTTAGTGATAAAATCATGGTTTTACACAAAGGGCAGATGATAGAAAAAGCCACAACGGAAAATCTATTTAACTCTCCTCAACATGAGTATACCCAAAGGTTAATTCAACAGCAGGCATTGTTAAATTCCAAACGCTAAAAAGGTTCAAACAGGACGTTGAACTGCTCCAACCACTGGATAATTTATCAAATTTGACGAAAAACAAGTGCCATTTCACGTTCGATTAATTATCCTATCGTCACTTTTTTAAGAGAAGCAGAAAAATGATAATCAAACCTAAAACACGTGGCTTTATCTGTACCACCACTCACCCTGTTGGTTGTGAAGCTAATGTACTCGAACAGATCAATACCACTAAAGCTAAAGGTGTACTCACTAATGGCCCAAAAAAAGTATTAGTCATCGGTTCTTCTAGTGGATATGGTCTATCTTCACGTATCGCTGCCGCATTCGGTAGTGGCGCTGCAACTCTGGGTGTGTTTTTTGAAAAGCCGGGAACAGAGAGAAAGCCTGGTACAGCCGGCTGGTATAATTCAGCCGCATTCGATAAGTTTGCTAAAGCACAAGGCCTATACTCTAAGAGTATGAATGGTGATGCTTTCAGCCACCAGGCTAAGCAAAAAGCCATCGATATCATCAAAGCCGATTTAGGCCAGATTGATATGGTGGTTTATTCCCTCGCCTCTCCGGTTCGAAAGTTGCCCGATTCCGGCGAGCTTATTCGCTCATCACTTAAGCCTATTGGTGAAACTTATGCAGCAACCGCTGTTGATACCAATAAAGACTTAATTATCGAAACCAGTGTTGAACCTGCTACAGAGCAAGAGATCCAAGACACTGTGACCGTCATGGGCGGTGAAGATTGGGAACTCTGGCTAGCGGCCCTTTCAGATGCTGGCGTACTCGCCGATGGCTGTAAGACTGTTGCCTACAGCTACATTGGAACCGAGCTGACTTGGCCTATCTACTGGAATGGTGCCCTAGGCAAAGCCAAGATGGACCTTGACCGTGCAGCTAAGGCTTTGGATGAGAAACTATCTGCAAAAGGTGGTAGCGCCAATGTCGCCGTACTTAAGAGCGTTGTGACTCAAGCCAGCTCCGCGATTCCTGTGATGCCTTTGTACATTGCCATGGTCTTTAAAAAGATGCGTGAAGAAGGCTTACACGAAGGTTGTATGGAGCAGATTAATCGAATGTTCACAGAGCGCTTGTACCGTGAAGATGGTCAAGCACCGCAAGTCGATGATACTAATCGTCTTCGTCTCGATGATTGGGAACTGCGTGAAGAGATCCAGCAGCATTGTCGCGACCTGTGGCCACTAGTCACAACCGAGAATCTAAGCGAGCTGACCGATTACCGCGAATATAAAGAAGAGTTCTTGAAACTATTTGGTTTCGGAATCGAAAATGTTGACTACGAAGCCGACGTTAACCCTGAGGTTGATTTCGACGTAGAGCAATTTTAAACCCAATTGAATACTATTTAATTAGCTGTTATTAAACAATATTCACTAAATATGCGTCACTTATAAAAGTGGCGCATTTTTTTATTTAAAACTCCAACACGGCGATATATTCAACTACACGTGAGCCATCTTTATAGTAGATGGAAACTAAAATGAAAATCAGTGCACGCAACTCACTTAGCGGTAGAATTAAATCTATCACAGAAGATTCAGTAAATAATGAAGTCGTTATCGAACTGGCTCCTGATGTGGAGATCACTTCAGTGGTAACTAAGGCATCATGTGAGCACTTAGGCCTTAAAGTCGACGGTACTGCATACGCAGTAATTAAGACGAGTAATCTAATGGTTGCTGTAGATTAATCAATACAAGCCCATCTAACGCTCTCTAATGCAATATATCGAAGATATGCTGCATTGACACCACACTCTCTTTTTATGCCTTCACATCCTTCTTATTACCTCCAAGACACATTCGCGGCTAAAGGCGCACCTACGTGGAAAATGTTGGCTCAACCTCAGCATCTCATTATTGAAAAGTGACAATTTAGGGCGGGTCGCAACCATAAAAAAAGCCAGCTAATGCTGGCTTTTTTCATTTAACTTACGGCTTGTAGTTATTGTGCAGAAGAATACAACACTTCACCATTCGCTTTCAGTGTTGCGATAAGCGCTCTGTAGTCACCTTCGCTATATTGTGAACTTAATCTTTGCTTCAACGAGCTCAGCATGTTGTCATCAACACTCTCTGCAGCATTAACCTTATCAAGCACAACAATTGCATAACCAGAAGCAAGCGCAACGGTGTCAACAACAGCGGTATCTAAAGGCTGAGCCATCTGGAAAGCTTTCCCGACGATAGCACCATCAATCTCTTGATCGAAACGACCCAGTTTAGTCTTAGTGATATAGTCAGTGCCTGTAGAGTCTGAACTGAATGATGTCATTAACTCTTGAGCCTTAGCCCGTGCGACCTCATTAGCTTGCTCCTGTTGCAGACGTCCAACGATGGCAGACTTAACCTTATCAAAATCAACGGTACCAGCTACGCTATGAGACTTGATGCGAACAACCATCGCGTGGTTAGCTTCAATCTCTATAACATCACTGTTCATACGATCGAGCAACACGTTAGTCGAGAATGCAGCCTTCAATACCTCAGGATTATCAAATGGTGCAGGTGCATTATTTCTAGCAAACACAGGCGTAGTTCTGACTTCAACACCTAACTCTTTTGCCGCTTCGCTTAACGTATCGGGTACTTCATAAGTCACATCGGCAAGAGTCTGCTGTAAACCAAAATACTGATCGACAGCCTGCTTCTCTTTAAGCTGGGCAAGGATTTTGCTCTTCACATCTTCAAATGCCGCTTCAGCAGTTGGCTGAACGTCAAGTAGCTTGATGATGTGGTAGCCAAAGCTGGTTTTAACGACAGCAGAATAGTCACCTTTAGACAGCGAATAAAGTACATCGTCAAAAGCAGGCTCCATGACACCAGACTCAAACCAGTCTAGCTGACCGCCTTGCTCACCACTGAAAGTGTCTTCAGATTCAGTTTTTGCCAATTCAGAGAAATCTTCACCCGCTTGTAATTTAGCGTAGATGGCATCAGCTTTTGCCTTAGCAGCAGAGTCATCATCGCCAAGACTAACAAGAATATGTGCAGCTAAACGCTTTTCAGCTTTTAAGTACTGCTGTTTATTCTCATCATAATAAGTCTTAGCTTCTTCATCAGAAACTGTCACAGCGGCAGCCATATCCTTTGCATTGAGTTCAATATATTCCAGACTCAATGTTTCAGGACTCATAAACTGGACCAAATTTGCATCGTAATATGATTTTGCCTGTTCATCTGTAACAACGGCTTCAGTTACGAAAGGCGCTGCATCAACCCAATGATAACGAATATCTCGAGTCTGACCTTGGATATCGGCTAGATAGTTTGCTTCTCCAGGAAGAACAAATTCAGAACCCACTAGCGAAGCAACAAGCTGACGACGTGTCATATCAGTGCGCATCATGTTTCTGAACGAGTTTGCTTGGTAGCCTAGCTGACGCAAGATTGACTGATATCTATCATTATCAAACTGACCATCAGTTTGAAATGCGGGTTCTATCATGATGGCATTTTTGATCTGTGCATCAGAGACGCGCAGACCCAAATCGGTAGCAGTCTGGTCCAGTAATTTTTCTGCAACAAGGCGCTCTAAAACGCTTTGCTTTACACTCAATAGATAGCGTTCATCAGCCGATAACGCTGCAAACATTTCGCCTAACTGTTGCTCTAAACGCGCACGTTCATTTTGATAGGCTTGTTCTAAGGCTGATTCACTGATCTCTTCACCATTGACAGTGGCAGCGGCTGCCTCTGTAGATGATCCTAAGTAACTACTCACGCCAGTAAATGCAAAGGAAAGTATTACTAGAACAAGAATGCTTTTTGCAATCACGCCCTGTGAGCCTTCGCGAATCTTTTCTAACATCTGATATCTCGCTCGTTGCGATTAATAAATAAAAAGGCGCATCACTTTGGGAGATGCGCCTTTTCGTAAACTTTAGGTGGTTAGCATTTATGTGTTGCTAAGTGCCTACCTTGCCTCATTATTCGTAAAAAGCACTGCTAAAGCAGTGCTTGTCATTACGAAGCTCTTTATGAATGCACAAAGCGTCACAAAGGGCGGTAAAACTGATTTAGTTTACAGCGTCTTTCAGAGCTTTACCTGCTTTGAATGCAGGAATATTAGCTGCTGCGATTTTGATCTCTGCACCCGTCTGTGGGTTGCGACCAGTACGCTCAGCGCGTTGACGCACTTCGAAAGTACCAAAACCAACAAGAGAAATCTTATCGCCTTCTTTTAAGCTGTCAGTTACAGCTCCAATGAAAGAATCTAATGCACGGCCAGCAGCGGCTTTAGAAATGTCAGCACCAGAAGCGATTTTCTCGATTAGTTCAGATTTGTTCATGTCATCCCCTTGAATGTGATTTTTGCGCCGCAACCAAATCCTTTTCTAGAGCGGTCTGCGGAGGCTTTTTTAACAAGCTTGAATCTAAAGTTCAAGATCTATAGGAAAAGCAAATAAATTAAATTGGAAATAGCTCAAAACCAGTTACCACAAGGGCTTGAGGGGATTGAGCTCTCCACCGACCTAGGCTACCACAGGTAGAGACTTTAAAAAGCCCCTTTTTGCATTTTTTTTAAAGCAATTCTGCATTTTCTTGCGTTAGCCCAAACTTTAGACGACTTCGAAGCCTTCAACTGGTCGTTCTAACGCCAATTTAAGTACTTCATCCACCCAACGAACAGGATAGATTTTCAGATCGGCTACAACATTTGCCGGTATTTCTTCCAAATCTCGCTCATTTTCCTTTGGAATCAATACAACTTTGATTCCACCACGATGCGCGGCTAAGAGTTTTTCTTTAAGGCCACCAATAGGCAGCACCTCTCCACGTAAAGTGATTTCACCTGTCATTGCCACATCGGCACGTACAGGGTTCCCCGTTAAACTAGAGACTAAAGCCGTACACATGGCAGCACCTGCAGAAGGTCCATCTTTAGGTGTTGCGCCTTCAGGTACGTGAACATGAATATCACGTTTCTCGTAGAAGTCAGGGTTGATACCTAACTGTTCGGCACGAGCACGAACAACCGTCATTGCAGCTTTAATTGACTCCTGCATCACATCACCAAGCGAACCGGTATAAGTTAATTTACCTTTACCCGGTACTGAGGTGGCCTCAATAGTCAGGAGATCACCACCCACTTCGGTCCAAGCGAGACCGGTCACTTGCCCAATTTGGTTGTTCGATTCAGCTTTACCATAGTCACAACGCTGGACACCTAGGAATGACTTAAGGTTATCTTGAGTCACTTCAACATGCTTCACACTCTTATCAAGCAAGATCTGCTTAACCACTTTACGACAGATCTTCGAAAGTTCACGTTCAAGCGCACGCACGCCCGCTTCACGAGTGTAATAACGGATAATACCGATAATGGCACTATCGTGAACAGTGACCTCTTTTGGCTTAAGTCCATTACGTTCAATCTGCTTCTGCAGCAGATGCTGTTTAGCAATATTTAACTTCTCATCTTCTGTGTAACCAGAAAGACGGATCACTTCCATACGGTCCAATAACGGCCCAGGAATGTTCATTGAGTTAGATGTCGCCACAAACATCACATCAGACAGATCGTAATCCACCTCTAAGTAATGATCGCTGAAACTTGAGTTCTGTTCTGGATCAAGAACTTCTAAAAGAGCCGATGCCGGATCGCCGCGCATATCCGAGCTCATCTTATCTATCTCATCGAGCAGGAATAATGGGTTCTTCACCCCAACTTTCGACATCTTCTGGATAACTTTACCCGGCATAGATCCAATGTAGGTACGACGATGACCACGGATCTCCGCTTCATCACGCACACCACCCAAGGCAACACGGATATACTCACGCCCAGTCGCTTTAGCAATGGACTGACCTAACGAGGTTTTACCCACACCCGGCGGTCCTACTAAACAAAGGATCGGGCCTTTAAGTTGCTTAACACGGCTCTGAACTGCCAAATACTCTAAGATACGCTCTTTGACTTTCTCCAGTCCGAAATGGTCTGTATCGAGTACATCTTGCGCCTTAGCTAAGTCTCGCTTGATTTTAGAACGCTGATACCAAGGTACAGAGATCATCCAATCAACATAACTGCGTACCACCGTCGCCTCTGCCGACATCGGTGACATCATCTTTAATTTGTTCAGCTCAGCAATGGCTTTATCTTTAGCCTCTTCGGGCATCTTAGCTTCTTCAATCTTCTTAGCTAAGATTTCAAATTCATCATGAGACTCATCAATATCTCCGAGCTCTTTCTGAATAGCCTTCATCTGCTCATTGAGATAATACTCTCGTTGGCTCTTCTCCATCTGCTTCTTAACGCGGGAACGGATGCGTTTTTCAACCTGAAGAATGTCGATTTCTGATTCCATCATCGCCATCAGATATTCGAGTCGAGCAGCAACATCTATCATCTCAAGCACAGATTGCTTATCTTCAAGTTTCAGTGGCATATGCGCTGCCATCGTATCGGCTAATCGAGGAGCTTCGTCGATACCCGACAAAGAAGTTAACACCTCTGGTGGGATCTTCTTATTAAGCTTGATGTAACCTTCGAATTGCCCCACTGCAGAACGTACTAGTACCTCCTCCTCTTTTTCTGCCATAGGCTCAGATTCAAGGTATTGTGCCGTTGCAACAAAGAATGGCGTTTCACTCGTATACTTCTCGATGCGAGCACGTTGACCCCCTTCAACCAATACCTTTACGGTACCGTCGGGCAATTTTAATAACTGTAAAATTGAGGCGACCGTGCCAACCTCAAAAATGTCATCAATGCTTGGGTCGTCGAGCTCAGCATCTCGCTGGGCAACTAAAATAATCTGCTTATCTTGCTCCATCGCCGTTTCCAGGCAACGAATTGACTTTTCCCGTCCTACGAATAACGGAATTACCATATGGGGATACACCACCACATCTCTAAGTGGCAGTACGGGTAGTTCGATTCGCGCATCACTCTTTTGTGTCATAGCTCGATTCCGTTTGATGATAATACTAATAAGTATATTGGGATGAATTCATTGGTTTCAATAGCTAATAGCCATTTATTAAGCTGAGAGTATAAAAAAGGAGCCATATAGGCTCCTGTTTTTCTGCTTGCGATTGATTCGCTGAATTATTATTCAGCGCCAGCAGCTTGAGACTCGCTATTTTCATAGATGAGTATAGGAGTTGACTCTCCCTTTACCACTGATTCATCAATGACCACTTTCGCCACATTATCTGTAGAGGGTAGATCATACATGATATCAAGCAAAATGCCTTCAACAATTGAACGTAGACCACGAGCACCTGTTTTACGTGCCTTAGCCTTCAGCGCAATGGCTTTAAGCGCATCTTCACGGAACTCGAGTTGAACCCCTTCCATCTCGAAAAGTGCACCAAACTGCTTAGTCAACGCATTCTTTGGTTCAGAAAGAATCTGTACCAAAGCGTCATCATCTAATTCAGTCAGCGTAGCTAAAACAGGTAAACGCCCGATAAACTCAGGAATAAGACCATATTTAACCAAATCTTCTGGCTCAACTTGCATCAAGGTTTCGGAGATTGTCGCCTTATCATCTTCGCCTTTGACCTCAGCACCAAAACCAATTCCGGTTCCGGTATGAGAACGTTGCTCAATGACCTTCTCAAGACCAGAGAAGGCACCACCACAGACGAATAAAATCTTAGATGTGTCAACTTGCAAAAACTCTTGCTGAGGGTGTTTACGACCACCTTGTGGTGGAACAGCCGCAACCGTACCTTCAATCAGTTTTAGCAATGCCTGTTGCACGCCTTCACCAGAAACATCACGAGTAATCGACGGGTTGTCAGACTTACGGCTGATTTTGTCAATTTCATCGATATAAACGATGCCACGTTGCGCTTTTTCTACATCATAGTCACATTTCTGCAGTAGCTTCTGAATGATATTCTCGACATCTTCACCAACATAACCCGCTTCGGTTAGTGTCGTAGCATCGGCCATAGTGAAAGGAACGTCCAAGAAACGAGCCAAGGTCTCAGCAAGCAATGTTTTACCACTTCCCGTTGGACCAATTAGCAAGATGTTACTTTTACCCAGCTCTACGCCGTCTTTAGGGCTAGCATTTTTTAAGCGCTTGTAGTGATTATACACAGCCACAGAGAGGACCTTCTTGGCCTTCTCTTGTCCAATAACATAATCATCTAAATGCGCTCTCAACTCCCTTGGAGTCGGTAACTTATCTTGATCTTGTTTCGGTGTGATCTCTTTTATCTCTTCCCTGATAATATCGTTGCAGAGCTCAACGCACTCATCACAAACATATACTGAAGGGCCAGCGATAAGTTTACGAACCTCATGTTGACTCTTTCCACAAAAAGAGCAGTACAGTAGTTTCCCACTGTCACCGGTACTTTTGTTGTCGCTCATTACACTACCTCTTGCGCTGTCTGCACTACTACTTGATTCTATTTAACGCCTTACTACTCAGCATAGCTCAGCCAATGACAAAAATCAGCCTCGTTTACTCATCACTGAATCGACAAGTCCATACTCTGTGGCTTCATCAGCACTCATAAAGTTATCACGATCTGTATCGCGCTCAATAACGTCTAATGGTTGACCTGTATGTTCGGCTAACATTTGATTTAACTTGTTCTTGATACCCAAAATTTCTTGAGCATGGATCGCAATGTCAGATGCTTGCCCCTGAAAACCACCTAATGGTTGGTGGATCATCACTCTTGAATTAGGCAAGCAATGACGTTTACCTTCAGCGCCGCCTGCTAGGAGAAATGCGCCCATGCTGGCAGCTTGACCAATACATACTGTACTTACGTTTGGCTTAATAAACTGCATTGTATCGTAAATTGCCATTCCAGCGGTAACAGAACCACCTGGAGAGTTAATATACAGGAATATATCTTTATCAGGGCTCTCAGACTCTAAAAACAGTAATTGTGCAACGACCAGGTTCGCCATGTGCTCTTCCACTGGGCCCACTAAGAAAATGATACGCTCTTTTAATAGTCGAGAATAGATATCATATGAGCGTTCACCCTTAGCAGTTTGTTCAACCACCATAGGAACGAGTGCATTTGAAACTGATTCTGGTGCATATTGCATTATTTATAATCCCTAAATAAAAACGGCTCGCATGAGGAACCTCATACGAGCCATTATAAATGGTTAATGACCATTTAAGTCAAGCTAAGCTTAGCCTTGTTGAGTAGCCTTGTTCATAAATTCTTCAAAATTGACTGCTTTTTCAGTTAATTTTGCAGTTTTTAACAAAGCTTCAACCGCCTGCTCTTCAAGAGCGACGTTACGCATGTTCTGCATCATCTCTTCGTTGCCATTGTAATAAGCAACAACTTCACTTGGATCTTCGTAAGCTGAAGCCATAGAAGCGATAAGTGCTTTAACACGATCATCTTCAGCTTTCAGCTCATTAGTCTTAATGACTTCACCTAGTAATAGACCTACTTTTACGCGACGCGCTGCTTGTTCAGTGAACAGATCAGCTGGTAGTTCAGGCATGTTCGCAGCTTGGTCGCCGAAACGTTGCATTGCCTGCTTACGTAGCACTTCAACTTCACCATCGATAAGAGGCTTAGGAAGTTCGATGTCGTTTTGCTCAAGTAAACCATTAAGAACCTGTTCTTTAACATTCGCTTTAAGCGCTTGTTCAAGTTCACGACCCATATTTTTACGGATCTCAGCTTTAAGTGCTTCTAAACCACCATCTGTTACGCCGAATAGTGTAGCAAACTCGTCGTTAACTTCTGGAAGGTTAGCGGCGAGTACTTCGTTTAATGTGATAACGAAGTTTGCAACTTTACCTTTTAGGTTTTCTGCATGGTAATCTTCAGGGAAAGTGACTTCGATATCGAACTCTTCACCTGCTTTATGACCTTCAACGCCTGATTCAAAACCAGGGATCATACGGCCGCTACCAAGTTCAAGTTCGAAGTCTTCAGCTTTGCCGCCTTCGAACTCTTCACCGTCGATTGAACCAACGAAGTTGATTTTAGCTTTATCGCCAACAGCTGCTTCGCGCTCAACAGCGTCGAAAGTCGCATGTTGCTTACGTAGAGTCTCGATCATTGTATCAACATCAGCATCAGTTACTTCTGAAGTAGGCTGATCAACAGTGATCGCTTCAAGACCTTTTAGCTCTACTTCTGGGTAGATTTCGAAAGTAGCAACAAACTTAAAGCTTTCAGCATCGGTGTCACCAGCAACAAATGTTGGTGCGCCTGCTGGGTTCAATTTCTCAGCAATGATAGCTTCGACGAAATTGCGCTGCATCACTTCACCAGTGATGTCTTGACGAATGGCCTTGCCATAACGCTTGTTGATGACGCTTACTGGTACTTTACCTGGGCGAAAACCAGGGATACGAGCACGTTTAGCTTCGTTTTTTAAACTATCTGTAACTGCTTTTTCAATCAGATCAGCAGGAACAGTAATGGTCAGACGGCGCTCTAGGCCTTGTGTTGTTTCAACAGAAACTTGCATTTTTTTACCTCAAAAATAAGTCTAACGTCTTTTCTAATAGTCGAAATATCAACTATTAAGTTATTCGTTTCTCGATCTTAAAATGTGACTAGAATGCCCATCACAATTGAATTCTGGCTCTAGTCGTTATAATTGATATTTATCAAGACGCGACATTATAGCCACGCTTTACAGCAGAGTCGACCTCAAAACGTGAATTTCAGGCGTAAAAAAAGCGACCTAGGGTCGCTTTTTTAACTTTCTTCATAAAGAAATGGGGTGACTGATGGGGCTCGAACCCACGACAACCGGAATCACAATCCGGGGCTCTACCAACTGAGCTACAATCACCACTGATTTGGTGCACCCGGCAGGATTCGAACCTGCGGCCACCCGCTTAGAAGGCGGGTGCTCTATCCAACTGAGCTACGGGCGCTTCGAAAATGAGTAAACTCACATCCTGATTAGCGTTGAAAGACGTATCTTTCTTATCTATCTGCATTGGTGAGCAAATAGATATAAATTTGGTCGGTGATAGAGGATTCGAACCTCTGACCCTCTGGTCCCAAACCAGATGCGCTACCGGGCTGCGCTAATCACCGAATACTGCAATAAAACTCTTAGAGATACTTAATGAGATTCAATTATGGGATGAATCATCATATCTCCATCACAACTTAAGCTGTAAGGCTTCTCGTTGAGAACGGAGCGCATCTTATCCCCTCATTTGAAATGCGTCAACGGTTTTTTTATAAAGAAAGTTCGCTTGGCTAATTAACCTACTAAACGTAAATAAAAGGCCTATCTTTTACCCTATCGGGGGTCTATCTAATAAAAAACAGAGGTCTATCGAACAAAAATGACTGTAACATGGCAACTTGTATCAGCTAACTTTTCACCTACGCAAGGGTTATGCGTCACTGAGATTCGATCTTCATCCTCAGCGCTTTGGTTTAACTCAATCCATAAATACGATACAGGACCCATAATAATTAAATTATCCGTATATTAGAACTGATTGTTACGCCGCTTAATAAATGACACTTAGGGCTTGGCCTGTTAAAATGGCGCCGATTTTTTTATCGCGCCCCATAAAGGATATTCACCCCAATGACAGCTCAAAGAATCGATGGCAAAGCGATCGCTCAATCCATTCGAACCCAGCTAAAAGAAAAAGTGACCGCCCGCAAAGAGGCTGGACTGAGGGCTCCAGGTTTAGCTGTGATTTTAGTCGGTGCAGATCCCGCTTCACAAGTTTATGTTGGCAGTAAGCGACGCGCTTGCGAAGAAGTCGGATTTTTATCCCGCTCTTATGATTTAGATACCACGACCTCTGAAGCAGAATTGCTTGCTGTTATCGACCAATGCAACGAAGACCCAGCTATAGATGGTATCTTAGTTCAGTTGCCTCTTCCGGCACATATTGAAGAATCGAAAGTGATCGAACAGATTAGAACCGATAAAGATGTCGACGGTTTCCATCCCTATAATGTGGGCCGACTCGCACAACGTATTCCAGTGCTTCGTTCGTGCACACCGATGGGTATCATGACTTTGATTAAGTCAACGGGTATTGATACTTATGGTTTAGATGCCGTCATCGTGGGAGCTTCGAACATCGTAGGTCGCCCTATGAGTCTCGAACTACTTCTCGCTGGATGCACGACGACGACGTGTCACCGTTTCACTCGAAACCTTGAACAGAAAGTAAGACAAGCCGATCTAGTGGTTGTGGCCGTGGGTAAGCCCGGTTTCATTCCAGGAGACTGGATCAAGCCCGGCGCTATCGTCATAGATGTCGGCATCAACCGCCTCGAAGACGGCAGTTTAGTCGGTGATGTACAATTTGATTCCGCATCAGAAAATGCCAGTTTCATCACCCCGGTCCCAGGCGGCGTCGGGCCAATGACCATTGCCAGCCTGCTCGAAAATACCCTTTATGCCGCTGAGCAGTATCATGATGAAACCTAGGTTCTAGGTTCTAGGTTCTAGGTTCTAGGTTCTAGGTTCTAGGTTCTAGGTTCTAGGTTCTAAAAAGCATAAATGTTCTGACTGCCAAGGATGGCG
>SDWK01000298.1 GCA_004195335.1 Shewanella sp. | reverse complement strand
CTATTCATTAGCGTTATTCACCAGTCGCATTCGCAAAATCCGATCTCTTGAATGTATTTCTCCTGCTAACTAGCTGAAAAATAGGTAGTTGAAACTTGGCCCAGGTTTTGCTTTGTTAAGTGTATACAGGATTCAAGATGAAAGGACGACATTAAAATGAATACACTGATAAAGAAACTCATCACCGCAAGCCTGAGTAGTTTACTGGTGATCTCTGCGGCTTTTTCAACATTGGCTATCACCTCGGCTCAGGCCGACTCGGATAGAACCTTGAGCCAACTTTATGCCTATAGCGGTCAACAAGTGTTACTCGATATTGATGTCGGTTCGGTTGAGGTTTTTGCCACCGATGAGCAAGAGATCAGAGTCGAAGTCATCGTGAGTCAGACCGAGACGAGCTGGTTCACGCTCTGGGGGAGTGCGGATATCAGTGGTATTGAGTTGGATGTTGACCAGAGTGCTACAAAGGTCACTCTTAAACTGAATGAGCAGGATGATATTAAACAGGAGTGGAAAATTTACCTCCCCCGTCAGGCGGCGGTTAATCTCAATATTGGCGTTGGCAATGTCGAGGTTTCAAATATGGAAAATGATATTGATATCGATTTAGGCGTCGGTCATGCCCAAGTAAAACATAACATTATTTATCACTCGACTTCACTGGAATCAGGTGTCGGAGAGGTATCTGTAGAAAATTTGGGAGAAAGAGTCGCTGTAGAACGTAATTTTGTCAGGCAAGCTTATTACAATGAAGAGCAAACTGGCTTTGGTCAATTAAACGTGAATGTCGGAGTGGGGCAGATTGAAGTTGAACACTATTAACACCATCAGTAATACAATCAGCAATACCACAGTAATATCATCCCAATAAGAAGCCCACGTTATGTGGGCTTCTTATTGGGAAAGTTCAGAGCTTGTCTATATTGATTCACCGGTGGTGCTAACTTTACCGCGCAGTTTATTCAGATGAGGTAATAACTGCTGTAGGGCTAGGGCCATCAGGATAAGGCTTAGTCCCACATAGGTCGATTTAGCGATCTCCTCTTGCAATATCCAGGCAATAAAGCCAATAGACATTACCGGAGACATAAATACCATAGTGCTGATGCTAGCGGTGCGATCGGCTTTCTTCAAAGCCACTAACCAAAGCACGAAGGTGATACCCATCTCAAACAGACCCACATAGATGCCAGCAGCAAAAGCTTGCGCGTTCCAGCTTGGCAACTCTTGAGTGGCTAACAAGGTCACTAAGATAAACGGTAAGCCAACAAGAAAGCTAAGCAGTAAGCTGACAACAGGATCGCCCTTGTCTTTAGTATTGATGATCCAATAGAGCGACCAGAGTAGTGTACTGGTCAGTGCCAGCATGACTCCGGTGCCACTTTCAAATGAAAATCCCGTCAGATCACCGTTTGTGGCGATGACAAATACCCCTAAATACGCGACGATGGCTGAGGTGATGTCACTCTTTCTCAGCTTCTGAGCTAATAATGGGACCGAAAGCAGTGGCAATAAAATCGCCCAAGTGTAATTGAGCGAAAGGGCTTGTTGAGCCGGTAAAAGGTCGTAGGCTTTAAATAACACCAGATAATAGAGAAATGGATTGAGTAACCCGGTTTGCAGATAAAACAGTGGGCGTTGAGAGAACTGAGTGCCTATTAAGCTCAGTTTGCCTTGTGCCGTAAGAATAATAGCTAAGGCAAATATCGAAGTAATGACGGCGACAAATACCAACTGTAATGGAGTAAAGTGGGCTAACGCCAGTTTAAAGGCTGTGGCTACAGTAGACCAAAGGCAGATAGCGCCGATGCCGTACAGATAAGCCTGATTGGATTGTTTCAATTAATTATACCAATTTCAAAAACTTTACGTTGAGACAACTCGGTGTCGATTTTAATTTCTTACTGATAATAAAAATCGTCACCCTCATTTATTGTATGCATTATACGTTATCCTGTTTTAAATTATGAGTTCACGATCAAAAAAATCGTCCATGTCACTATATTTTTACCTATCCTCCCCTTGTATTAGGTATCAACGACCCAATATAGGGTGTTAAGGAAAGATATCGGGAAGTGTAGGACTCGAAGCTAAAGCCAAAACTAAGGCTTGAAAATAGTTTAGTCCATCCCCATATCTCCAATCAGATAACATATTTAGCTTTTACAGAGAAGATTTCAGGAGCACCACATGGGTAAAATTATTGGTATCGATTTAGGCACAACTAACTCTTGCGTAGCTGTACTAGATGGCGGCGTAGCACGTGTTTTGGAGAATGCTGAAGGCGATCGTACGACTCCTTCAATCATCGCATACACAGCTGATGAAACCCTAGTAGGCCAGTCTGCAAAGCGTCAGGCGGTAACAAACCCAACTAATACAGTATTTGCTATTAAGCGTCTAATTGGTCGTCGTTTTAAAGATGACGAAGTTCAACGTGACGTTGATATCATGCCATTCAAAATCATCAGCGCCGACAACGGCGATGCATGGGTTGAAGCACAAGGCAAGAAAATGGCTCCACCACAAATCTCAGCTGAAATCTTGAAGAAGATGAAGAAAACAGCCGAAGATTTCTTAGGTGAAGAAGTGACTGAAGCCGTTATTACGGTTCCTGCTTACTTTAACGATTCACAACGTCAAGCGACTAAAGATGCGGGTCGCATCGCAGGTCTTGAAGTTAAGCGTATTATCAACGAGCCAACAGCAGCTGCACTTGCTTACGGTATTGATAAGAAGCAAGGCGATAATATCGTTGCAGTATACGATTTAGGTGGTGGTACTTTTGATATTTCTATCATCGAAATTGACAGCGTTGATGGCGAGCAAACGTTTGAAGTACTTGCGACTAACGGTGATACTCACTTAGGTGGTGAAGATTTTGATAACCGTATGATTAAGTATCTTGCGGATGAGTTTAAGAAAGATCAAGGTCTGGACTTGCGTAACGACCCATTGGCTATGCAGCGTCTAAAAGAAGCTGCTGAGAAAGCTAAGATTGAACTTTCAAGCACGACTCAAACAGAAGTTAACCTGCCATACATCACTGCTGATGCAACAGGTCCTAAGCACTTAGTGGTTAAGATCACTCGTGCCAAGCTTGAATCTTTAGTTGAAGATTTGATAATGCGTACTCTTGAGCCATTGAAAGTGGCGCTAGCTGATGCAGATCTTAGTGTTTCAGATATCAACGAAGTGATTCTTGTTGGTGGTCAGACTCGTATGCCTAAAGTACGTTCTGAAGTCTCTAGCTTCTTCGGTAAAGAGTTACGTCAAGATGTTAACCCTGATGAAGCGGTTGCAATCGGTGCGGCAGTTCAAGCCGGTGTCCTTTCTGGTGATGTGAAAGACGTACTTCTACTTGACGTTACGCCTCTGTCTCTAGGTATTGAGACTATGGGTAGCGTAATGACAAAGCTTATCGAGAAGAACACCACTATCCCGACTAAAGCTTCACAAACTTTCTCGACAGCTGACGACAACCAAAATGCGGTTACGATTCACGTACTTCAAGGTGAGCGTAAGCAGTCAAGTGGTAACAAGTCTTTGGGTCAATTCAACCTAGAAGGTATCGAAGCCGCTCCACGTGGTATGCCACAGATTGAAGTGGGTTTCGATATCGATGCCGATGGTATCTTGCATGTTTCTGCTACCGATAAGAAAACCGGTAAAGCGCAGAACATCACCATTAAAGCTTCTTCTGGTCTAAGTGAAGAAGAAGTTGAAGCTATGGTTCGTGATGCTGAAGCTCATGCTGATGAAGATGCTAAGTTCGAAGAGCTAGTTAAGGCGCGTAACCAAGCTGATGGCATGGTTCACTCGACTAAGAAGCAGATTGAAGAAGCCGGTGAAGCATTACCAGCTGACGAAAAAGAGAAAATTGAAACGGCAATGGCCGCTGTTGATACCGCGATGAAAGGTAACGACAAAGAAGCTATCGAGAAGTCAACTCAAGAGCTGATGGAAGCGTCTTCGAAGTTGATGGAAATTGCCCAAGCTAAATCACAAGCTGAGCAAGGACAACAAGCTCCGGAAGGTGAAGCACAAGATGCTAAGTCAGATGAAGATGTTGTTGATGCTGAGTTTGAAGAAGTGAAAGATGACAAGAAATAATGTAGGCTAACCCCCTAAATTATTTTATGCGGGCGTTATGAGTTTTACTCTAACGCCCGTTGTTTCAACTTTAGTTGCAACTTTAGCGTTAACTTCAGCTACAACTTCAGCACAGAAAGCGTGAGATTATGTCAAAGCGAGATTATTACGAAGTACTAGGCGTCGATCGTGACGCCAGCGAACGTGAAATTAAAAAGGCTTACAAACGTTTAGCCATGAAATTTCATCCGGATCGCAACCCCGGAGATAAAGCATCCGAAGCCAGTTTTAAAGAGGTGAAAGAAGCCTACGAAATTCTGACCGATAGCGATAAGAAAGCTGCCTATGATCAATTTGGTCATGCGGGCGTTGATCCTAATCGTGGTCGCGGCGGCGGTGGTAATGCGGACTTTGGCGATGTGTTCGGCGATGTGTTCGGCGATATTTTCGGTGGTGGACGTCGTGGCGGCGGTGGACAGCGTCAAGCTGCTCGCGGTAGTGATTTACGTTATAACCTCGAGTTGTCACTCGAAGAAGCAGTTAAAGGTATAACTAAAGAATTACGTATTCCTAAGCTTACGGCTTGTGATGTGTGTGATGGTAGCGGTGCTAAGAAAGGCACTTCGCCTACAACATGTGGCACCTGTCATGGTCAAGGCCAAGTTCAGATGCGTCAGGGATTTTTTGCTGTTCAGCAAGCCTGCCCAACTTGTCATGGTCGCGGTAAGATTATTAAAGACCCATGTAACAATTGTCATGGTGAAGGTCGCGTTGAAAAGAGTAAAACTCTTTCTGTTAAGATCCCTGCAGGGGTTGATAATGGCGATCGTATCCGTCTCTCTGGCGAAGGCGAAGCGGGTGAGTTCGGTGCTCCTCCAGGTGATCTTTATGTTCAAGTGAGTGTGCGCGAGCATGCAATCTTTGTACGTGATGGTAATAACCTATATTGCGAAGTGCCAATTTCATTCAGTAAAGCTGCCCTTGGCGGTGAGATAGAAGTCCCTACTTTAGACGGCAAGGTCAACCTTAAGATCCCAGCTGAAACACAAACGGGTCGTATGTTCCGTATGCGCGGTAAAGGCGTTAAGTCTGTACGTAGCCACGCGGTAGGTGACTTGTTGTGTAAAGTGGTAATGGAGACGCCTGTTAAGCTTAACGAGCGTCAGAAAGAACTACTACGTGAGTTCGATGAGACCTTAACGGGTTCATCATCTAAGAAGCATAGCCCCAAGGCTGAAGGTTTCTTCGATGGTGTGAAGAAGTTTTTTCAAGATCTAAATAGCTAATCGTCATCTCGCTATAAAATGAAGCCTCGCAATTAGCGGGGCTTTTTTATATACGGACTTCACTTGAATCAAGCTATCCCCGGACGCCATGGCACCTGAAATGCTCCCTACATTTCTTGGCATTCCCAGCATCCATTGAGGTCAAGGTGTAAGAGGGAGTTGGTGTCTCAATGCTGGGCTACGATCTTCTCCATGTAGGAGCGGCTTTAGCCGCGAATGTTTAAGATCGACTAGCCATGAGCTGAAATAATCCTTTGTCACCCGAAACTTGTTTCAGTGTCCATATTCCTTCTTATCCTGGAATCTTGATATATAAAGGGATGAAACTCGTTCATCATGACGAGACCGGAGTAACGAGGCTGGGGCAGTTCAGTATGATGTTGATGGAGTCAGCGCGCTAATTAAAAACAGTTTTGTCTAGATAAGGGGTTATAGATTACGCTATCTTTTTCTGAGCTTTTATCGTCTAATTTAAATCTGAAGCTCGTCACTCGTTACTTTTTTTGTTTTGTCTTTAGCTACAAATTCTTAGCTTATATAAAGGATTATCATCCATGAAAACCTTATCTGTCCTATTCATCGCTTTCCTGCTGTTGAGTGGCTGTGCCACACATCAATCGCCTACGGGGCGAAATCAGGTATTACTCTTCTCCTCTCAAGAGATAGAACAGATGGGCACGAGCTCATTTACTCAGATCAAACAACAGGAAAAAATAAGTCAGGATGCGGCGATAAACCATTATGTAGATTGTGTCGCTAAGCGGGTCACTGCAGTGCTGCCAAAGTCCGGAACCGTTTGGGATGTCGTTGTGTTTGAATCCGAGCAAGTCAATGCATTTGCCTTGCCTGGAGGGCATATCGGTGTTTATACCGGATTATTAAACGTTGCACACAATGAGCATCAATTAGCGACGGTTATTGGTCATGAAGTGGCACATGTGCTGGCCAAACACAGTAATGAACAAGTTTCACGGGCACAGCTTTCCGGGATAGGCATGCAAGTTGCCGATGCCGCACTGGGTGCGGGTGGGATCAGCAACAAAGAATTGTATATGGCGGCTTTAGGCTTAGGGGCGCAAGTCGGATTTATTTTGCCCTATGGCAGAG
>SDWK01000294.1 GCA_004195335.1 Shewanella sp. | reverse complement strand
CATTTAGTTAATAAAGCAAAATACATTTAAACCAGCCTTTAACCTATACTTGCAACAAAATTTTTCAAAGGACAATAATAATGAACTTATTAAAAATAAGTCGAAAATATCACAGATGGTTAATGCTCTTTTTGGGTGTGCAGTTTGTTATCTGGACGGTTTCCGGTGCCTATATGGTGATATTCAATATCGACTATATTCATGGAGATTCCCTGGTTGTTAACCATCAGGCCAAGGTTAATCCCGATAACATCAATTATTCCTTGTTCGAGTTAATTCAACACTACCCTAATGCCGAACAGATTGAAGTCGGTCTATTTATCAATAAAGAGGTGTATCGATTTAAACAACGGGATACTCAATACCTTATCGATGCCAGTACGGGTCAGCAAATATCGCCACTCGATGAAGAACTGGCCGTTACTGCCGCACAGTATTATTACAGTGGCACAGGGGATATCGTCGACGTTGAGCTGATCACCGACAATCCGCCTTTCGAGTTAAGCGCTCGGGTATTACCAGCCTGGCGGATTAACTTCGATGACTTTGGAAGCCCTTCTATTTATGTCTCCGCACGCAGCGGCAAGTTAGTGACCAAGCGGCATGAATTTTGGCGAACATTCGACACTATGTTCAGTCTGCATGTGATGGATTATGAAGAGGAAGATCCCAGTAACTGGTTGCTGTTCTGGGTTGTGCTATTTTCTCTGATTGCTGCACTATTGGGTTTAGTCTTAACCTATTTCAGGGTTTTTAAGGCGGACGCCAAGGGTGAAAATGACAGCGATGAACTTGGAACGGCGAGCAAGAAACCGTTTAGCAAGGAGGCCAACTAATGCCTGTAATTAAAACATTACATAAGTGGTTATCTCTTCTGGTGGGTCTGCAGTTACTCATCTGGCTTGGCACAGGTTTGTATTTCAACGTTATGGATCATGACAAAGCCACGGGCAATCAAAACAGGCAAAGGGTCGAGACCCCAGCCGTTGATCTACCGCGGCTTAAAGAGCCTAAAACCGTGTTAAAGGAGTACGATAATACCGTCTCTATGAGTCTGATAACCTTGCTCTCTCACCCCTATTACCTGCTTATCCATGAGAAAGGGTTATACCGTCATTTCAAGAATCGCTATTCACTGGTCGATGCCATCACCGGCAAGCCGTTTTTTATTACTAAGACCATAGCTACCGCCATCGCGCTGGAGTCCTATAAGGGGGCGGCAACTGTCGCATCCACAGTTAAACTCACAGAACCGAGTGAAGATTTTCCCAAGGAGCAAAACAGGTTATGGCGGGTTAATATCGATGACGACCTCAATACCAGTGTCTATGTCGATGCCGGTAGCGGCCGACTGATAGGACACAGTAACGATGATAAACGATTCGTTGATTTTATCTTTATGCTGCACTTTATGGATTACACCAGCGAGGGCAGCTTCAACAATGTTCAGATCATTGTATTCGCCATTTTCACCCTGTTTTTTGCCTTTACCGGGATTATCTGGACCATAGAGTTGGGATTCAACGGCCAATATAAACTCAGCTCTCTTTTGGGCGGTGGCCTGGCGGGTAAGCACAAAGTCGATGTATTTGATAAGCATTCTAGAAGCATGGGCGAGCTGTCCATGTCTGCCCACGAGAATTTACTGGATAGCCTCATTGAACATGATATCGCCCTACCCTCAACTTGTGGCGGTGGCGGGACTTGCGGGCGCTGTAAGATAGTTGTCGACCCGAGTGTAAAAGTGACTTCTGCTGATAAAAATCAATTTTCAACCAAGGAATTAGAAGCGGGTTACCGTTTGGCCTGTCAGCATTACAGCGACGAGATCGCGAAACTAAAACTCGATGATGTCACCCAGGCCAATAAGTATGAGCTTGTACTGATCGGCAGCGAGTTTATCAGCCCCTACATTAAGCAATTACGCTTCAGAGTCTGCGATGGCAAGCCGATCACATATAAAGCTGGCGCATTTATGCGATTTTTCATTCCAGCATCTAAAGGCCTGAGTATTCCGGCAGCACTGCCCGAATCGTTGAAGGCTCACTGGCATGATGTAGAGCATAGAGAATATGAGCATGACTCATGCAGCCGCAATTATTCGTTAGCCACCTGCGACAGTGCTGTGCAGCAGCCTGAGGAGAAACAAGTCGGTGAGACAATCCCGTTACCGGGAAATGAACTGGTTTTCACGATTAAGATACACACGGCCCCAAATAATGAAGTGATCCCAGGTGTCGGTTCAAGCTATATCTGTAACCTTGACGTGGGTCAGAAGATCTTTGCGGTAGGTCCATTCGAAGAGTTTTATGCAAAACCGGTGAGCAGTAAGCCTATGGTATTGATTGGAGCGGGTTCGGGGATGGCGCCGTTAAAGGCCTTGATCGAGGAACAATTGGTTAAGTACAGCAGTTCACGGGAACTCTATTTCTATTTTGGTGCTCGCCGTCAGGTAGACCTTATCTACAGTGAACACTTTCAACAGCTGTCAGATAGGTATCCAAACTTTCATTATCTGCCGATACTCTCCAGACCTGAGCAAGATTGGCATGGTGCCACGGGATACGTGCAAGACCATCTGGCAGAGGGTCTAGCCACAGAGTTTGAAAAGACACTGGATAAAACTGAGTTTTACCTCTGTGGTCCATCAGCCATGATGAGTTCGACTATTGACTTGCTCAAGTCCAAAGAAGTAGATGATAGTCGCATTGCCTTCGATAATTTCACTTAAACTACCCGCTTAGCTTCTATGGATAAGCTCGGAATATTAGCGGGCTTATCCTAGTTGATTAAATATCTTATTAAGCCAACTTAACTTTAAGGTCCATCAACTGTAAGAATAACTCTATATTCAGGGGCTTTTGCAAGAAGGTAATATCGGGATAACTATCGGCATTAGGGATCTCACTCTTGTCGTTAGCCGATAAGATAAAATAGTGAACCTTATCTGTCTGAGCTTGCAACATCTCCTTTATTAAGCTGATCCCGTCGGATTTGGCTAGTCGGTAATCCATGATGACTACCTGAGGCTGGGATGCTTTAAAGGCATCGAAAGCCTCGTCTTCATCTTGAAATGCACTGACCACAAACCCTGCAGTCTCCAGTATGTTGCCGCATACTTCCAAATTAAATCTATTATCATCCACCAGCAACAATGAGCTGTTTGCATACCTCGCCTTATTGATGTCACTCATGGTATCTGATGTAGAAAGATCTGAAGCCATGACTTGCTTTTCACTGTAAACAAACTCAGAAGAAGCCTGGCGATAAGGGAACCTAAACAGCACCAATGTGCCTCTATTTTCCTTGCTGCGTATTCGTATGCTACCACCGACCTCCTCAATCACTTTCTTGCAGGTATAGAGACCGATGCCGATCCCTGACTGACTGATAGACCTAATATTGGGATCGGTATTGAAAGGATGAGTAATGGCTTTCATCGACTCGGCGGACATGCCTTTACCCGTATCTTTCACCGCCACACGAACGAAATTGAGCCCGGACACAGACTTTAGGCTGATATCGAACACCACTTCCTTTCCGTAGCTGTATTTAAAGGCGTTATTGATGAAGTTAGTGGCTAGCTGAAAAAACTTTGTGCTATCTAGGCCGATATATTCCGGTATCCCGGCTTGCACTTTCATGACCAAACGTTTCTCATGTGTTTGACTGAATGCTCTGTAATAATCATCAATGGCATTAAGCTCACTGAGAAAATTAACATCCCGATAGTCTAAACTCAGATGCCCCGCCTCGGCTTTAGAAAAATTCAGGGTGTTTTCTGCGACGCTGTTCAGCAGATTTGCCGACCAGATGATCTTATCTAAGGTGTTTCGTCCGGATACGTCACAATAATCGCTGTCTTTGAGCATTTGGCTGTAGCCTAACACCGCATTGATTGGCGTACGGATCTCATGGTTTATGCTCGAGAGTAAGGCAAACTTGGATTTGGTCTCTATGGTCATCTGAGTGAGATGCATATGGTTGCGAATTTTAAGATACAGGAGTGCCGATAAGCTCACGCCCATTGCTGTGATAAATAACACCAACAGATACAGTTCATATATTTGGGCCAGTGGGGCGATAGACCAGGCTGAGATGCTGTTGTTTCTATTGTACTCGGGCAAGTCGATATTATCTGCACCTTGATACTTAAAAAATGAGGTTAACCAATTAGTGCTTACTTTATCGCAATAGGCATTTTTAAACTCTGTGCTACCTATGATCATCTGGGCACAGATCCCCTTATGTTGGTCTAACCTTTCTTGCACCCTCTGATGTGAAATGGCATACACCAAATACGGCATGTTCTGCTCATTTATATTTATTATGATGCTAGAGAAGCCTTTCATCGGGTATTCCAGCTTCCCGTCGCTATTGAGCTGCCCCTTACCGGCTAATATCTCGGACTGAAAATCAGGATCAGATATGTATTTAACCTGGTAATTATCGTCCAGTGTAAATGCAACGGCAGACTTTATCTTTAACAGCTCCTCGGAGAAAATATTAAACTCCTCCTTTGTGACTATAGCGGAGGCGTTGAACAGGGAGCGCAATGCATTGAGTATGATCTTATGTTGCAGCAACATATCATGTGTCGAATTAAACAGCAGCTCGGCTTCTCGTTGATAGTCATCTTCGGACGTTTTATAAAAGTGGTGTAGCAGGGTAAAATTGACCAGTAAGGTGGCTAACAAACCTATGATGATACAGAGCAGGGCCGATGAACTAGATTTCACACTTAACGACCTTAATTTCATTTTGAAGCATTAAAATTATAAAAAGAAGTTCCAGTTTACTCTGTGTATCGTGAAAAACAGGCTCATTTTGGATCATTAAATAGCCACAAATCCCCTTCAATTTATGGGTCACAGACGAGATGTCGGACGCCTCGGTAGCATCTAACATTTGAGCCTGAGCAAATAAGCTGTCTAACTCTTCACTAAGTACATCAAGCAGATATAGCTTCTTTTCTTCATGCTGGTGGACAAAAAATGACAATATCTTGTTATGAATGGAATGATTACCCATTTGCATACACACTCCCTATTTGTGAGTCGTAACTGTCTACCCAGGCCGTCACATAACGGCCTTCTATGGGGGGACTGAAATAATAGCCTTGTGCGATTTCACAACCTAAATGTTTCAATAAATTCAGTACACTTAATGTTTCGACCCCTTCGGCAACCACTTTAACTTTAAGCTTCTTAGCTAGGGCTATGGTCGACTCAACGATGGCCAGGTGTTTAGCATTTATGTCCAGATCTGAAATAAAATCTTTATCGATCTTAATTTCATCGAATGGGATATGGTCGAGGCGCTCGAAGGTTGAATAGCTTTTACCGAAGTCATCTAAGGAGATCGTGATGTCGTTAATGATCAATTTTGCGATGGATCTCAGAGCCAGATCTTGATCAATGGTTTGCTGAGATTCCGTTAACTCCAAGATGAGATTAACATTGGGCTGTTGACGTTTTTTGTCTATGACGTAATTGATGAAATCTTCAGAAAGTAGATCTTCGGCGCTAATATTGACCGAAAGAGAGTATTTCTGCAGTTGTGGACATAACTCCCATTGCGTCATAGCCTGATCTAACACTAGTTGTGAGAACTGGCAATTCAATCCGGCCTTATTTATCAAAGGAATGAAGCGGTCAGGATAGATGAAACCATCACCTTGTATGCATAACCTTGAGAGAGCCTCGAACCCCACTATCGACTGATCACCGATATCGACTTTTGGCTGATAGCAGAGAATCAGATTATCTTGATTGAGCAAGGAGCCAATATGCTCACAGGTGACTCCATCGATACTCTCAACTAATCTAGCCTCCTGTTTAGGGGCCTTGTATTTAAGGGCTGTCAGCAAGGTAAACAGGTGACCAATATCCACGGGCTTTTGAAACACGCCAACCAAGTTCAGGTTGAAACTTTCGGTAATATTACTGATCAACTCCAAGGTTCGAACATCTGAGCTGCTAACCACGGCCAACGGGAGTTCATTGCAGTCACGACAAGTTGCCATATGGTTGATAATGGACAGGCCATCGCCGTTATTCATCTTAAGATCCGCGATCACTAGATCAAATTGTTCTGAGGCTGGGATTTCATTGTTTTTAAGCAAATCAATCGCTTGATTGCCACTATCAGCCTCATAAAATTGCAGCGGTTGTTTTTCTACCAACTTTTCAAAATCCGCTTTAATTGATTCACGAATAAAACGTTGATCATCCACTATCAGAATGTTCATTTTGCTTGTTTTCCTTTAACCGCTACATCGATTATCTTATTGAGATTCGAAGGAGATATGACCGCTAATTTTAACAAAAATCGATTTGCCATCACTTCTGAACGACTAACAAGAAATGATGTTATATCGATCTTGTTTTTGCCCTTAGATACAGATTTAACCTTAAAAGGCGATAACTTAGCGCCACTGAGTTTTTTAACAAAGTCGTCATCACAGACACTGAAACTCAGGTAAGTGA
>SDWK01000292.1 GCA_004195335.1 Shewanella sp. | reverse complement strand
TCTATGTACCTTGTGATAGCTGTAAGAGTAAGCGTTACAACCGCGAGACTCTTGAGGTGCGCTACAAGGGCAAAAATATCCATGAAGTATTAGATATGACCGTCGAAGAAGCACGCCCCTTCTTCGATGCAGTTCCTGCCATCGCCCGTAAACTGCAGACCTTAATTGAAGTGGGCCTCTCTTACATTAGCCTTGGGCAGAGTGCGACCACCTTGTCCGGCGGTGAGGCACAACGGGTCAAATTAGCTAAGGAACTTTCGAAGCGTGATACCGGCCAGACCCTCTATATCCTCGATGAACCGACGACGGGATTGCACTTCGCCGATATTCAGCTGTTATTAGACGTTCTACATAGACTCAAAGCACATGGCAACACTATCGTGGTCATCGAGCATAACTTAGATGTCATCAAGACCGCCGATTGGATCATCGATTTGGGGCCGGAAGGAGGTTCGGGAGGCGGGACGATTCTTGTAACGGGTACGCCTGAGCAAGTAGCGGAAAATACGGAGTCTCACACGGCCCGATTCCTTAAGCCACTGTTAGAAAAGTAAACAGATTTGCTCAGCTTTAATTAAACCTGACTCCGGTATACTCGGCCGGAGTCAGATTATATAATATAGCCCTGTCATTCACCCACCTCTGCTGTTAGCTTATCTGTATGGCCATTTAATAAGTTGAAGTGATGGTGCCGAAGAGACGCTCGGCTTTCCCCAAAGAGAATATATTACACGAGGTAAATAGGATGGCTCGTTTCCTTTTTACCTTTACATTTCTCATACTAATTTCCGGCTGTGCTACCGACACGTCTCCCTCATGCAGGGCAAGAGTGACATCCGACTGGGCCAACACCACTGATCTTAAAAGTGATATTAATCAACTTACCTCTCCGGCACTTCAAGGACGTAAAACCGGGACTCGGGGCGCCAAACTGAGTCGAGAATTTATCTCTGAGCGGTTTACACAAATAGGACTAACTCCTTGGTTACCCTCGTCCGGATCAGATGATGTTACCGATTATGCAGTCCCATTTACCTACGACTACCAGTTCAGTCAACGTCAGGGGATCAACTTAGTCGGGATTCTAAAATCGCCGAAGCCAAGCGATCGCTGGCGTATCGTCATTGCTCATTATGACCATTTAGGAAAAAAAGCAGGCAAAGTCCACCCGGGCGCCGATGATAATGCATCGGGAGTAGCCGCGATGCTCCAAATCGCAGCTCAAAGCGCAGCGATGCAAAATGATACAGAAAGAGCAAACTTAATGTTTGTGGCGACAGATGCCGAGGAACCGGGACTCTTCGGAGGTTATGCACTGGTTGAACGCTTGAATAATCCAGCTTCAATTCCCAATAGTGAACAGATAGAGTTAGCAATAAATATGGATATGGTCGGCAGACCGGGTAGACCCTACGCTATTTATCTTGAAGGTAAGAATGGCTTCAACAAATTCGACCAGATCCGACAACGGATCACAGTAGAAAACAGCTTATGTATCAAGGCTAACCACCCCGGAGCACTTGGAAGAGAGCTAAAGCGTGTCAATTGGCTCAGGGCATCGGATCATTACCCTTTACATAAAGCCGGGATACCTTGGCTCTACTTTGGAGTGCCCCCACATAGGGACTACCACGCCCCCACAGACACGACTGAAAAAATAGATCTTAAATTTCTGGCCGCTGTGAGTGAATCAGCCTATCAACTGCTGATAATTAACAGTTTACTACTACAAAACACGCCACAACCTCAATGAATAATTATTTTTTTAGCAAGTTAACCAGCTAATATTAAAGTTGTTTTTAATAATTTTAGCCAGTTAATAGCGAAAAAACACCAATGTTAATTGGTAATACCAATTGCACCCTGCTATAATTATCGGCTTACTGATAAATTTTCGGTGCGGGAAGTCGACACGGGGTTGATTTTCTGTCTATAAACCCAAGCGTAATTATTACGCTCGTTATTCCACAAGGCTACAACCCATGTCATCCAATGAAAAAACTTTCCGCGAACTCGGTCTTTCCGAGCCTTTGTTGCGTGCTCTTGACGAGCTCGGCTACGAAAAACCAACTCCAATCCAGGCTGCGAGTATCGATCCTCTCATGGCCGGAAAAGACATTTTAGGTCAAGCGCAAACAGGTACAGGCAAAACAGGTGCTTTCGCACTTCCTCTACTAAATAACATCGACCCAAATACTAATGCACCACAAATTTTGGTACTAGCACCAACACGTGAACTTGCGGTTCAGGTCGCAGAAGCTTTTGGTAGCTACGCAAAATTTATGAAGGGTCTACACGTTCTGCCTATTTACGGTGGACAGAGTATGCAGCAGCAATTAAATGCACTGCGTCGTGGACCACAAATTATTGTTGGTACTCCAGGCCGTGTGATGGATCACATGCGTCGTGGCACTCTTAAGTTAGATTCACTAAAAGCAATGGTGCTTGACGAAGCAGATGAAATGCTAAAAATGGGCTTCATCGATGATATCGAATGGATCCTTGAGCATACACCTAAGCAACGTCAACTTGCGCTATTCTCAGCGACTATGCCTGAGCAAATTAAGCGTGTTGCTGGCAAGTATTTGACTGAGCCTGTACACGTTAAAATTGCGACGACAACCACCACTGTTGAAACGATTGAACAGCGTTTTGTACAAGTTTCACAACACAACAAACTTGAAGCACTTGTCCGTGTTTTAGAAGTTGAGAAGACCGAAGGTATTATCATCTTCGTTCGTACCCGTAACAGCTGTGTTGAACTAGCAGAAAAGCTAGAAGCACGTGGTTACGCGTCATCTCCACTGCATGGTGATATGAACCAACAAGCGCGTGAACGTGCTGTTGACCAACTTAAACGTGGCCAGTTAGATATCATCATCGCAACTGACGTTGCGGCTCGTGGTCTCGATGTTGAGCGTATTGGACACGTAGTTAACTACGATATCCCATATGATACTGAAGCTTATGTTCACCGTATTGGCCGTACTGGCCGTGCTGGTCGTACTGGTATGGCAATTTTGTTCGTTACACACAGAGAAATGCGTATGTTACGCACTATTGAACGTGCAACTAACAGCCGCATCGCTCCAATGGACGTGCCTAGCCCAGAGACAGTGACTGAACGTCGTCTTTCTCGCTTAGGTGAGCAAGTTGCTGAGATTATCGCTAAAGACTCTTTAGATTTCATGAAGGGTGCAGTGGCTAAACTATGTCAGGAGCTAGAAGTTGATACCGATGTTCTTGCAGCAGCATTACTGCAGCAAGTTCAGAAAGATCGCCCTCTACAGTTACCGTCAATTCACGAGCGTCAGCGCGATAGCCGTGATGACCGCAACTCACGTGATCGTGATGACCGCGCTCCACGTGAGCGTAGTGAACGTGGTGAACGTAGCGAACGTCCTCGCCGTGAGTCTCGCCCAACAGCAGCAAGCCTAGGTGCAGCGGATTCATTGAAGGATAATCCAGACGTTAAAATGTGCCGTTACATCATCGATGTAGGTCGTGAGCATGGCGTTGGTGTAGGTAATATTGTTGGTGCCGTTGCTAACGAAGCAAACATCGACAGCCGTTACATCGGTCAGATCCAACTGTTTGATCAAGTTACTGCAATCGACTTGCCAGACGGAATGCCAAAAGACGTACTAGAGCACCTTAGAAAAGTACGTGTTTGTGGTAAACCTCTTAATATTCGTGAAGCTGCAGGTGCTGAAATTCCTACAGGTGGCGATAGCCGTCCAGCACGTCGTCCACGCAAGCCTGGTAGCGATCGTCGTCCTGCTGGTGACAGTCGTCCAACTGGTGACAGAAAGCCTCATCGTAAAGGCAGCCCATCGAAAGATGGCGAGTAATCAATTACCGGTACACTTTTAACGAAGTGACAGCGTAAATAAAAAGGAGCCTTAGGCTCCTTTTTTTATACTTTCACAACACGAATAACTCTTTCTTCCACGACATACATTTTCATATCGGTACGCAAGCGTATATACATAAAAAACTATTTAACACGGATATCAAACCGACTAAACACAGTCAAAATTAAATCACAACAAGCTGATAACTCATACAATTTGTAACATGATCTAGGTCACGCACACACCATTCCGAGCGCGATAGTGCTTAACAGAATAACTAAAATCTAATGCCTTATTCTTCTGGCTCCCAGCTATGCTGAAATTTAAACAAGACGTTCGTCTGCGTATCGACGATATGATGATGCAGTACCGCATCATTGATACTTCGAAACCTGTCGTTGTTACCTTTGCACCGGGTTGTGAGGCCATAGATGAGAAGATCATGGATGAAAACAAGCCACTCTGGGGCTTCAACTTTCTCAGTAAAGAGAAAATTAATACCATCTCATTTGTTCATATAGGCAAGAACAACTATTACCAGTCCCGTGAATTCGAAGCCTTCCTCGAAAAACTGGGAGATGAGTTGGGTATATTTCCCGAAAGAATAGGATATGGGGTAAGCCGTGGAGGATTTGCTGCCTCACTTTACGCTAACAGTTTAAAATTGGACAGGGTTTTACTCTTGATGCCCTTAAGTACTTACGACAATCAAGTCGCCCCTTGGGATCCAAAAGTACAAAAAGCGAGTCAAAATTCACCCCATCCGGCATCAAATAAAGATGCCACAATTTGTAGGGTTCCTTTAACTGTCATTTATGATCCATTATTCAAAGCCGATCGCTTGCATATAGAGCGTTATGCCAGCGTCGTTCACAAATTAATACTGCCAGGTGTTGGCCATAGGATCCCAAGAGCTCTGCAAGATATGGGGCTACTGAAGAAAGTGGTACTCGACTTTATCGATAATAAACTCGATACAGAGGCATTCCCAAGACTTATCCGAGAACGACGGAAACTATCTTATTACTATCGAAACCTGTTGAGTGACCCGACACAGAAATTAACCTTGAAACGGAAATTCATCCTCTATTCTCACAAACTAAGATTACAATTGGCAAACATTGAAGATCAGCCAGCAAGAATTGTCAGCAGATTTAAACAGAGTCTATACAAACGACAATATTTCGCAGAGGGGTGGCAAAACCGACTACAACATTTTACCGCGCAGAGGTCGTTAGTGATCGGTACAGCGATGATTTTTTGTTAGTGTTCTAAAAAGGTAAAAATGACCGCTCTTCAACGAGCGGTGCCACTTTCAATCATTCCCTCATTGACTTACTTACCATTAAATTGCTCTTCGTGTAACCAGGCTGCATGCTTAGGCGCTTTCTTGGTAATCGACCACTCTTCCAACATGGCAGGTCCCACCTTCTTCAACTCTGCAAATTGACCTGGCGTGCCAGTAACGCAGGTAAGCTCTAATCGATGACCACTGGGGTCGAAGAAGTAGATTGATTCTATGATGCCGTGTTTCGTAATGCCAAGCACATCCACGCCCTTTGCTTCCAGCTCGGCTTTAGCTTCTACCAGTGCATCCCTATCTTTAAGCCTGAATGCTATATGCTGTACCCACTCGGGTGTATTTCTATCACGATCCATTTTAGGGGAGTTAGGCAATTCGAAGAAGGCTAAAATGTTTCCATTACCGGCATCGAGAAAGAGATGCATATAGGGATCAGGCTCTTGTGTTGAGGGGACTTTATCTTCGGCAATAGCGACCAAAAAATCCATGTTGAGCTTATCTTTATAGAACTCAACCGTCTCCTTGGCGTCGTTACAACGATAAGCCACATGATGAATCTGCTCAATTTTAATCATAACGAACCTAACCCTCTACGAATATAGTAACAAGTGTTACCAACCTTACCCTTATTGCTGTTACAGGTCAATATTGACTCATGTAGCCCTGAACAAGGCCTTCTAAAACGAGCCCTCTGCTATTACGCTTATCTCTAGGCTATTGTGTCATCCTAGCGGATAGATATAATCAATAACTTAACTCATTAAGGGATTCCACTTATATGCCTGCTGATAACATAGAACCTAAGCTGGACAGTAACGTTAGCTTAGATATGGATCACTTCTTTCCTTATAAGTTAACCCAACTGCAGTCGAGCGTGAGCGATAGCATTGCCGAGATCTACACTGGTCACTTCGAACTCACACGACATGAATGGCGTATACTCGCCATACTTGGCACGGGTAAGGCACTCTCGGCCAAACATATCGGCTTAATGATCAATCTGGAAAAGATGCAAACCAGTCGCGCCCTTGCCAAGATGATAAACAAGGCGCTAATCATCAAAGTCGAAGATAAGAGTGATAAGCGCTCTTCTCTATTAAAATTAACTTCCCAAGGACTCAGAGTGCATCGGGAATTAGCCCCAATGGTACTTGCAAGAGAGCAGGATCTTTTATCGATTCTTAGCGAAGATGAACGTGGTCAACTTAAGCAGATCATGGATAAGCTATTTTCCCAATCTAAAGCGATACAAGTGCAATCGAAATCATGATTCAATTCCTGAAAAGAAAACTAAACCATAGATGCAGATCAGTAAGATGACAGACACGAAAC
>SDWK01000242.1 GCA_004195335.1 Shewanella sp. | reverse complement strand
ACACAAAGATGAAAGCCTCTACAGAAATGTAGGGGCTTTTTTCGTTGAAGCGGATAAAACCAAAGGAACAGTAGTTCAGTTGGTTAGGGCTTTTTATTAGAGATAGTCGGCCTGTCTCGCGTGCCGAAGGCACATTCGAGTCTCGTCCACTCCGCCAACACAAAGACGAAAGCCTCTACAGAAATGTAGGGGCTTTTTTCGTTGTAGCGGATAAAACCAAAGGAGTGGTAGTTCAGTTGGTTAGGGCTTTTTATTAGAGATAGTCGGCCTGTCACACGTGCCGAAGGCACATTCGAGTCTCGTCCACTCCGCCAACATTACGATAAGCCCTAACAGCAATATTAGGGCTTTTTCGTGTCTGTTATTTAAAGAGTTTATGCCGAGTGGTGTAGTCCTATTTAGCTTTGTTTTTCCTTTACCTTATCTAAATTGAAGCTGGTTTTGCAGCCATTTTTATCCTAATTCTTTGTTTTATATTTCTTAAATAAGCTTGTCAGCTTTGCTTCTAGTTTCATACCCATAAAAGAGTATAATACCTTTTTAAGGAGTGGTTTTATGGATTGTCGTCTTGGTTGTGGAGCGTGTTGTATCGCCCCGTCAATAACTAGCCCAATTCCAGGTATGCCTGAAGGAAAGGCCGCTGGTGAACGTTGTGTTCAGTTATCCGAAGATAATCTATGCAAAATCTTTGGCAGCAAGGAACGTCCAGATGTATGTAGCTCTTTTTCTGCTACTTTAGATGTCTGTGGTAATAGCAACAATGAAGCACTTAGGCTGATCGCTTATTTAGAGTCACAAACCAGCTAAATCAATTTTTGAGTAGGTGAACCATGCAGTTAACTCGTTATACAGATTTTGGAATTCGTACCTTAATGTATCTGGCTATTCAACCAGATAGGGAAGAATTGTTTCGTATCTCTGAGATCACTGAAATCTTTGAGTTATCACCAAATCATGTTTCTAAAATTGTTCACCACCTTGGTAAGCTTGGATATCTTAAAACTATTCGTGGTAAGAGTGGTGGTTTTCGCTTAGGCATGTCACCTAAAGACATCAATGTTGGCGAGTTAGTTCGTGTGCTGGAGAACTCCTTAGCTCCTATTGACTGCAGTAAGCCTTATTGTCGCTTGACGCCATCTTGTCAGCTTAAGGGGGTTCTGGGCGATGCGGTGGCTGCGTATTTAGCCGTACTAGATGCGTATACCTTATATGATATAGTCAGTAATCGAGATGAGCTCAAACAATTATTACCACAGCTTTCTATTCCTGTTTTGCAAATTGCGTGAGTAGTCGACTTTAGTCTTTGCCAAACAAACTCACCTCGTTTGGCATTCTTTAAGAGATACATTCAATACGGTCATTTCAACCGTATGGCTGAGTCTTTGCCGTTATTTCCTTTATTTGCAATATCGTATGGCAATAGAGATGATGTTTTGACCAAGTCGATACCAGCTTTCTCTAACCGGTAAAGATTGTGGTTTAAAAATCTAATTGTTTCTGGATATGGGTGCGCTATAGCGACCGCCTGACCTTGTTTATGAGCCAGTGACATCAGACGTTGAAATTGTTCCTCAAGCGCCGATTCTGATACATCATTATCTAAAAAAACCTGTCTCCTGAGTAAAGGTACCCCCAGTTGGTTAGCCTTACCGCTCGCCTTTGTGAAACGGGTTGTTACGCTATCAACGAAATATAGCTCTTTCTGTTTAAGGCTCTCCATTACCCATTGCATTGGCTCATCCAGTTGGGTAAGTAAACTCCCCATGTGATTGTTTGCGCCCTTTGCATAGGGAATATTCTTAAATGCAATTTCTAAGGTTTGTTTTAATTCAGCCTCATCCATTGCATTCGTTAGCCCTCCTGGCCCCATAGTTTTACCATTTAATGCCTGCATGGGAAGGTGCAACATGATCTCGTGTCCCATATTATGGGCTTTTATTGCAACTTCGGAACCTAAGGGTGTGTGAGGAAGAATTGAGAAGGTGATGTTATTCGGTAAAGACAGTACTGCTTCATCGGATTGACGATATCCGATATCGTCAATAATGATCGCAATTTGGGAAGCTTCTACATAACGATTTGAAAAAAATGTAATAATAAAAATTAAAAGAAAGCGCACTATAGTTATTATCTTTTTATACCTTAACGGTATTTATGTATTGGTTTTAATCCATGTGATTGCAGAATCAAGAATCTGATCATCTTTAATTTCATCATGAACCGTATTTTTGTCGATTATAGGCACACTTTCTCCGATTGTTACAGTTTCTGCTTCAAGTTTTATATCTGGTTCGATTCCTTTGCTGTTGATATCGTGGCCTTTTGGTGTTGTATATTTAGCAATTGTGAGCTTGATGGCATTACCTTCTATGAGGGTTGGGATCAAGCTTTGGACTGTACCTTTACCAAAGCTCGTTTCTCCAATAAGCGTCGCTCTGTCATTTTCTTGTAAGGCTGCAGCGAGAACTTCGGAAGCAGAAGCTGAGCCCTTGTTTATCAGAACTATGATAGGGACGGTTGAAAACATAGTTTGTGGTGAGGCAAAGTAATCGGAGTTAGCATCAAAAAATCGTCCTTCGGTTGAGACTATTCGACCTTTAGCGAGGAATATATCGGCAATTTTTATAGCTTGATCCAATAGCCCGCCGGGGTTATTCCTCAGATCTAATATTAAGCCTTCTAGTCCTATAGGACGCCACAGGGTCAACTGCTTGATCATCTCTTCGGTAGAGTTATCTTGAAAACTAGCTAGCCTTATATAGCCTATCTTATCTTCATAGAGCTTCGCGGTAACAGACTGTACAGAGATAATACTCGGGACGAGAGTGACCTCAAATAATGAATCCATATCGGAATGAGTTAACGTGAGATTGATTGATTGATTGTTTTGACTGTGGTGTTTTATCTCGCTAAGTAGTGTGTCCAACAGCTTTGGGTTAACTTTTTTATCGTTTATTTTAACTATTTGGTCTCCCGCTTTAATTCCTGCAAGTTCGGCTGGTGAACTAGGAAAGGGAGTTATGATGGTGATCTTGTCATCTTCGGCTGCGATCTCAATGCCAAATCCAAAATATTCTCCCTTATTGGCATCCCTGATATTAGAAAATGCCTGTTTATCCAAGAAACCTGAGTAGGGATCTAATTTGTCAAAAATCCCCTCTATTGCAGCAGAAATTAACTCATCCTGAGTCAGCTCTGTTACGTAATAAGTTTCTATGGTATCGATAACATCGAGTAACAGTGGATAGTTGAGGCGAGGATGATACTGATCTGCGTTTTCTTGACCTGATAAGGTCACCGATAGGCCGAGTGCTAAACCTAAAAGAGAGCAGGTGATATAACGAATAATCTGTGACATGGCGGCCCCTATATTTGAGGGCTTATGTCATTCCTAGCGTTTACAATATTTCGCTGGATCGACCGCTTGCCCTTTATGCCTTACTTCAAAGTATAGGCCAGCCTCAGTCTGTCCACCCGAACGTCCGACGAGTGCAATCGTTTCCCCTTTGTTTACAGTGTCTCCAGCATTCTTTAAAAGTGTTTGAGCATGACCATATAAGCTCATATATCCTTTTCCATGGTCGATAACCAATACCATACCAAAGCCTCTTAACCAATCGGCATAAATGATTTTTCCGGCCGCGATGGAAGATATTTGTTGCCCTTCAGGGGCTGCAAGGGTTACCCCTTTCCATTTTACCTGTCCGGAACGCTTGCTGCCAAACCCGGATCTTATGCGTCCTTTGGTCGGCCATTTGAGTTTGTTTTTACTCTTACTCTTTAGCCCTTCCATGCTTGGACTGTTGTTTGTGGCTAATAAGGCTTGTTTCACGACACGCTTGAGACTCGCCTCATCAATCTGCAGCTGTTCAAGCTTGGCACCACGGCTATTAACCGTTCTTTGGAGCAAGGTCAATGTGCTCTGACGTTGACTCTGTTCAAGGTGGAGCTGTTTCGAGTGCTGTTGTTGATTGAGGACTAACTTATTGAGTGTATTTTTCTGCTTTACCTGTTTGTCTTGTATCTCATCGAGCTCCGATATCGTGCCTTGAAGTTCTTTGATAGACTTCATTCGGGCATTATTCAGGTATTGATAGTAGGCAAGGAGACGTTCAATGGTGGCAGGACTCTGTTGGTTTAGCAGCATCTTACTGTAATCGTGATTGCCTGCTAAGTATGCACTCGCCAGCTGGTTAGAGAGTGTATCTTGCTGAGTTTGTTTCAATGCATCCAATTTATCTTGGCGTTGCTTTAGTGCTTTTAAACTTTTATCTGTTTCGGCTAGCTCAACCTTGGTTTCATTAACTTTCCGAGCCGCTGTAGCAATCGCTTTTTCATCTTTCTTTAGTAGTGAGACAAGCTGTTCACGCTGTTTGTTCGTGTCTTGGAGTGCAGACTCTTGTTTACTTATCTGAGATTGAAGTGATTTCAGATCGGATTGACGTTCCTGCAGATCAGATGCCTGAACATAGGATGAAAGCATGATAAAGCCAGCAATAATGCTGGCTTTAATATAAAAGCGAATATTCACTAGTTAAGAGTTACTCATCGAGTTTAATTATTGAGCGCCCTGTCATCTCTGATGGCACTTTTTCTCCCATCAAGGTTAACATGGTTGGGGCAAGATCGCTTAATCGTCCATCTTTTTCAATGCTGCCGTTACGTCCAACATAGATTAAAGGGACTAATTCACTGGTATGCGCCGTGTGGGCTTGACCCGTTTGTTCATCGGTCATCTGCTCGGCATTACCATGATCGGCAGTGATTAAGCATTCGCCATCAACTTTTGCTAATGCATCGACGACGCGACCAAGACATGTATCCACTGCTTCACAGGCTTTAACCGCTGCATCGAAGTTACCAGTATGGCCAACCATATCACCATTAGGGTAGTTACAGATAATGACATCATATTTTGTTGATTCAATAGCTTCAACTAACTTGTCAGTCAACTCTTCAGAGCTCATCTCTGGCTGAAGGTCGTAGGTAGCCACTTGCTTCACCTAAGGTATTAACCAAATTGGTCGATGGGTAGGCGATGGCGGCTTTAATGTTAGCTGCATATTCAGTCAGCATGACAAAATCAGCTTTTGGCGTAACGTTACGCTCGAAGCCGTCGAAGTCAGCATCAACAAAACAGCGAGTGATTTGACGGGCTCTGTCTGCACGAAAGTTCATAAAGATCAGCGCATCGCCATCTGTAAGTTGGGCACTGTTACCTTTATCATCAAGGATGGCAGAGCTACCGACAAACTCGTCGTTCTCGTTACGGGCGTAAGCAGCCTCGAGAGCTTCTACGGCGTTAGAGTACTGATGCAGTGACTTACCTTCGGTGATGAGTTCATAGGCTTGAGACACGCGTTCCCAACGGTTATCACGGTCCATCGCATAGTAGCGGCCTATGAGTGAAGCGACGCGTCCAGTACCTAATGTAGTAAACAGATCATCAAAATGGGCCAAACTCGACTTAGCACTACGTGGAGGTGTATCGCGTCCATCCAGAAATGCGTGCAAGTAAACCTTCTTGGCTCCACGTGCTACAGCGAGTCGACACATGGCTTCGATATGATTTTCGTGACTATGTACACCACCCGGGGAAAGTAGCCCCATAATGTGTACCGCACCTTGGTTAGCTATGGCCTTATCTATAGACTCAACCAAGGCCTGATTTTTATCAAATTCACCATCTTCTATCGCTTTACCAATACGGGTAAGCTCTTGATAGACAATGCGACCTGAGCCGATATTGATATGACCTACTTCTGAATTTCCCATTTGACCATCGGGTAAACCTACATCTAGGCCTGAGCCAGAGATTAGGCTATTGGGGTATTGGGCATTGAGTCGATCCAATACTGGGGTGTTAGCGTGGTAAACAGCATTTTTTTGCGTGCCTGCACGGTAACCCCAGCCATCGAGGATCAGCAATGCCAAGGGGCGTTTGCGAGTCGTCATGGTGGTACCTTCTAAGTTTAAAAGAATAAAGTTTAAAATTTAATTGGCTAAATATTACTACGTAACTCGTAGTTGAAAAAGAAATTTACCTCGATTGCGTTAAGCGTTTTTTACGAGATCTTGATACTCGTCTGCATTCTCGGGTGTTTTGTGGACTAACAACTTGCTGCAATCTACTACTGCGATGGTATACTCTGTGCCCTAATTTCAGTTTCAGCCCTCAGAAGTAGGCGTTTTATCATGCAAGAATATATTGAATTTTTGAAAGCTAATCCTATGTTGAGCTTAGCTTGGATTGGTCTGTTTGTTGGCCTAATCGTTAGTGTTTTCAAATCTAGTTTCTCGAAAGTGTCTACTGTTGATAATCAACAAGCCACTTTGCTTATGAACAAGCAAAATGCGAAAGTGATCGATGTAAGGGAGAAAGCGGAGTTCAAAAAAGGTCATATTATTGATGCTTTGAATATTCCTTTATCTGAAATTAAAAATAATCAACTTTCGACCCTTGAAAAGTTTAAAGCCAGTCCCATTATAATGGTATGTAACGCGGGAATGGTTTCATCTCAAGCCGCACAATTGATGGTTAAGGCAGGCTTCGAATCTGTTCATAACCTTAAAGGTGGAATGGGTGACTGGCAGTCAAATAATCTGCCGGTATCTAAGAGTAAGAAGTAACGAGTACCGCCGAATATTGCTTTTTGAAGACGTTTTTGATTAGAGTGTCTTCTCTTAAAAATCACTCAAGGCATTTAAAGCTAGGTTATAAGCCCGTTTGATATGCCTTTTAGATTGAAATAACTAAAACCCGGGATGGTGGCTGAGTGCATAAGCCTCAAGTAACAAAAGCCCTAAAGATTGGTTTCAATTTTGAAGCCCAACAACTTGGATAGGTAGGAAATTATGGCTGAAGTAGCAAATAACGAACAACAAGACCCGCAGTTCAACATTCAACGTGTTTACACGAAAGATATCTCTTTCGAAACGCCAAACAGCCCAGCAGTGTTCCAAAAAGAATGGAATCCAGAAGTTAAGCTAGATCTTGATACTCGTAGCGCTAAGCTAGCTGACAACGTATTTGAAGTTGTATTGTCTTTGACAGTAACGGCTAAAAACGGTGAAGAAACAGCATTCCTATGTGAAGTTCAGCAAGCTGGTATCTTCGCTATCAATGGTCTTACTGAGCAGCAACTTGCTCACTCTCTAGGTGCATACTGCCCTAACATCCTATTCCCATATGCTCGTGAAACAGTAGGCAGCTTAGTAGGACGTGGTACTTTCCCACAGCTAAACCTAGCTCCAGTAAACTTCGATGCATTGTTCGCTCAATATGTTAATCAGCGTCAAGCTGGTGCAGAAGAAGCAGCTCAAACTGAAGAAGCAAGCGCTTAATAAATAATTAAGTAGCAATTCAAAGGTATCTGTTCAGTCGCTCTTTGACTGCTCAGATAGCGGCTATTTCATTTGAGTGCTAAGCTCGAATGAAATGGCAATATGTGATGAGTAGTTATATGAAAAACACTGCCGACATTACGGTACTGGGGGCGGGGTCTTATGGCACCGCCCTTGCTATTTCTCTAGCCAGTAACGGACATAGAACACTTCTTTGGGGGCATGAGCCTGAGCACATTGCGAACCTAAAGAAAGACAAGTGTAACAATGAGTTTTTGCCCGGTATTACACTCCCTGACCTTCTCATCCCAGAAGCAGATTTAGCCACAGCGCTCGCGGCATCTAAGAATGTATTAGTCGTCGTTCCCAGCCATGTATTTGGTTCGGTTCTATCGCAAGCTAAGCCGCTACTGCGTGATGATGCTCGGATTATCTGGGCAACAAAAGGGCTTGAACCTGAAACTGGACGCCTGCTTCAGGAGGTCGCTCGGGATATTCTTGGTGAGCACTATCCGCTCGCAGTATTATCCGGCCCCACTTTTGCCAAAGAGCTTGCCGCGGGTTTGCCGACTGCAATTTCTATTGCGGGCACCGATGTGAACTTTATTAAAGATCTGATCGAGTTGCTCCATAGCCCTAAACGTTTACGTGTTTATCAAAATGATGATTTTATCGGACTGCAATTGGGCGGTGCGGTTAAGAATGTGATAGCCATAAGCGCAGGGATGTCAGATGGAATAGGATTCGGGGCCAATGCAAGAACAGCCCTGATCACCCGTGGACTGGTTGAAATGACACGTCTGGGTGAAGCAATGGGTGCTCAAGGTGCAACCTTTATGGGGATGGCCGGACTTGGCGATCTTGTGCTGACTTGTACCGATAACCAATCACGTAATCGTCGTTTCGGATTGGCGCTGGGACAAGGTCTCGATGTTGAAACCGCACAACAAGAGATTGGCCAGGTAGTTGAAGGTTATCGTAATACCAAAGAAGTTTACACATTAGCGAAACGTCTTGGGGTAGAGATGCCGATTACCGAACAGGTCTATAAAGTGCTTTATCAGGGGGGAACGCCCCATGAAGCGGCTAAAGCCTTGTTAGGGCGTGATCAGAAGTCTGAGACTTCAGACAGCTAAGGTCATCGCCACTCATGGCGACGATGGAATCTTTGTAAGGATAAAAAGATTCCATGTACAGATAAGGGTGCTAAAATAGCGCCCTTTTTTATGGCTGTTTTTTGGCCGCTTGTTGTTTGGGAGTAAGTAAGTGAAACATCATGACGTCATCATTATCGGTGCAGGAGCTGCGGGTCTTATGTGTGCAGCAACAGCGGGCTATCGAGGCCGTGATGTATTAGTACTCGACAATGCCAAACAGGCTGGACGTAAGATATTGATCAGTGGTGGCGGGCGTTGTAACTTTACCAACCAAAAAGTTGAACCGAATAATTTTATCTGTAGCAACGCTCACTTCGTCAAGTCTGCCTTGGCCAGATATAGAAGCAGTGACTTTATAGAACTCGTTGAGCGCCATGGTATCGAATACCACGAACGGGATCATGGTCAGTTGTTCTGTAACGATTCGGCCAAAGAGATAGTGACCATGCTCCTGACCGAATGCGAATGGGCGGGAGCTCAAATCAAGTTGCGCACCGAAATTCAATCTATAAGTAAAAATGAACAGGGGCTGTTCGAGCTAGCGACAGATAAAGATCACTACACATGTGATTCTCTCGTCATCGCTACCGGTGGGCTCTCGATGCCGAAGCTTGGGGCAAGCCCTTATGGTTATCATGTTGCTCAACAGTTTGGCTTAAAGCTGCTACCGACACACGCCGGACTGGTCCCTTTTACCTGGCATAGTGAGCAAAAACAGAAGTTCGAACCATTATCCGGGATTGCCGTCCCCAGTACGATCACGGCGAAAGATGGTACTCAGTTTAGTGAAGCATTGCTGTTTACGCATAGAGGATTATCGGGCCCCGCTATTTTGCAGATCTCAAATTTCTGGAGCGCGGGTGAAACCATCAGCATCAACTTGTTGCCGGGTGTCGATGCCAGAGCCGCAGTAGAGCTGGTGTTGGCTAACCATCCAAAACAGAGCCTTCGTAACACACTAAGCCATTGGTTACCTAAGCGTCTGGTTGAAGCCCTGTTTGATGAAACACTGCTCAACAAGGCGATGAATCAATTGATCCACAGCGAGCTTGAACAGCTTGCTGTCGATCTTGAGTCTTGGGAAATCCTTATGAACGGTACAGAAGGTTACCGCACCGCTGAAGTTACCTTAGGTGGTGTGGATACCGACGAGCTGTCGTCGAAAACCATGGAAGCAAAAAACGTCTCTGGCCTATACTTTATTGGTGAGGTGATTGACGTAAGTGGTTGGTTAGGGGGGTTTAATTTTCAGTGGTCTTGGTCATCTGGCGTGGCTGCAGGGCAAGCGGTTTAACGCTTTGCTAAAACCCTTACTCCTCTTGTCTATCTTGCTGTTGAGTGCCTGTGGGAGTCTTCCTCCCGAACCTGATACTAAAGCGTCGAATCAGTTAGAGCGGCAGTTAATGGCATTTCATCAAGAGTGGCGCGGTATACCATATCGACTGGGAGGAATGAGCAAACGAGGTGTCGATTGCTCAGGTTTCGTCTATCTGGCGTATAAAGAGTTGTTGGGACAAACGATACCAAGAACCACTTCTGAGCAATTAAATTCAGGTGCAAAAGTGCCTAAGGATAGGCTTAAGGCGGGAGATCTGGTGTTCTTTAAAACGGGTTGGACTACACGTCATGTTGGCATCTATTTGAGTGATTCTAAATTCCTGCACGCATCGACGAGCCAGGGAGTGATGATTTCAACACTGGAAAATAGCTACTGGAAACGGAAATATTGGTTATCCAGACGTTTATAACTTAGCTGTTTTTGTCCATCTATCTATGATAATTACCGGATTAGTTCCCACTTTCAAGACGCTTAAAGATATAATAGGTATTAATTATGCTAGTTTAGCCGCAACTAATATCCTCTAACTTGATGCTTGTTTGATGACAGAGTGTCGGTAGATGAAACCATGTTTATTCGATAGGACTGAAGATGACTAAAGCAAAAATCGGTATTGTGACTGTAAGTGATAGAGCCAGCGCTGGGATCTATGAAGATCTTTCCGGTAAAGCGATTATCGACGTATTAAATGAATATCTCACCTCTGAGTGGGAACCCGTTTATGAAGTCATCCCTGATGAGCAAGACGTTATCGCCGCGACCCTGATTAAGATGGCTGATGAGCAAAACTGTAGTCTTATCGTAACGACTGGCGGTACCGGTCCTGCAAAGCGCGACGTGACTCCGGAAGCGACGGAAGAGGTTTGCGACCGCATGATGCCAGGCTTTGGTGAGTTGATGCGCACCGAGTCATTGAAGTTTGTACCGACGGCTATTTTGTCTCGTCAGACTGCGGGTCTTCGTGGTGATTCGTTGATCATAAACTTGCCGGGTAAGCCAAAGTCAATCCGTGAATGTCTCGATGCCGTGTTCCCAGCAATTCCATATTGCATCGACCTGATGGACGGCCCTTTTCTCGAATGTGATGAGTCGGTAATAAAGCCGTTCAGACCCAAGGCTAAGTAATAACTTAACTGCTTGTTCGAGAGTCACTTAAAACCTAGGCATTTGCTTAGGTTTTTGCTTTTAGGGAATTAGCCTTTAACAACATGCGTTCTTTCTGTGTGCTAAATGATAGGCGCTAAAACCTGTGAACATAAGCAGGCTAGGGATAGCGACTAAGTGAGCGAAAACATTTGGCTCAGTGTTAAAGTTTAACCAGAGAAGTAACGTCCAACTTAAGGCTAGATAACTTAGGCTTAGTAGATGATTTTGTGTTTTTCTCATACATCCTCCGACTCTGACAACTAAAAAGTTAACCTCTTCAACTTACATCCAGTATAAAAACTAGACAAATCGCATTAAAGTGTCATTATTGACAAAATAGGGGTGATTAGTGACATTGTGTCATCTGATTTGTTTAAACCTGTGGGGGCATACAATGAAGAAGATCGTTATCTTGGCAGCGGGTAATGTGGTTGCTGGTGGTATTGTCAGCTTTCTCGATGTGTTCAGCTTCTGTAATACTTATTGGAGAAGAGTGAACCCAGAGGCGAAAGAAGATCTATTTCATTGCCATGTGGTGTCACCCGATGGTCTGGCTGTGAATACCAATCAACAGATACAGATCCCTGCTGTTGGCCTGGATAAACCGGAAGATATTCTGGAGGCCGACGCCGTTATCTTAGCATCGGCCTTTGTGACCAACAGAGAGGAGTTTCAGCTGTACCTTACAGAGTTCAAGCCTCTGTTTGAGCCATTAACTAAGTTTGCCGGTAGCGGTAAACCTGTGGCGGCTTATTGCTCCGGGACTCTGATGTTAGCCGCATCGGGATTACTCGATGGTCGAACCGCCACAACGGTTTGGTGGTTAAAGGAGATGTTTGAACGTAATTTCCCAAACATTAATCTCTGCATGGATAAGCTGGTAATTTCAGATGAGCAGTTTCACACTGCGGGGGCGACCACTTCCAACCTAAGTTTGGCTCTCCATCTTATTGGTCTTCTTGTTGGTGAACAAATGGCGCACCAGATGGCTAAGATTTTACTGATCGATCCTAATCGAACCTCACAGCAGCCATTTATGTCTATGGATCTCTCTATTGGAGTCAATAATCATAAGGATGAGTTAGTCAGAAATATCCAGACCTGGATGCAGCAACACCTACGACAACATTTCCTGCTCGATGATATTGCCGATAAATTTGCCGTCGGTAAGCGCACCATGATCCGTCGCTTTAAAAAGGCGCTAAACGAGACTCCCGCCAGCTATATGCAGCGTCTCAGAGTCGATGAGGCAAAACGTTTGCTGGAAACGACAGAGCTTGCCTTAGAGCAGATCGTCGATCGGGTAGGCTATGAAGATGTCAGCTCATTTCGAAAGCTGTTTATTCAGCTGACGAGTCTGTCTCCTCGAGTGTACAGGCAGAAGTTTAATACTCAGGCTTGCTGTTAAGCTACGAGCATAGAGCCAGAGACAAAGCCTGGATGCTGAAACTCAAGGTGCTGTCTCCGGCGAGGGGCGCAGTATTTTGAGTTCGTGATGCGCACGTTTTCAAATGACACCAGAGTTCGTCACTGCTTAACCATTTATAAACCAAAGACGATTTTTTCACTCTTGAGTGATCTCTCCATGCCTATGGTCAGTCCGAGTGCGATCAGTAGCGTCGTGAGTGATGAGAGCAGTAACTGCAACATAGGAATTTCACGGCCCTTAATGAAGGCAATTAACGCTTGCTGCTGCCCGGATACTGGCAGCCACTGCAAGGTGTCTGGTGCTATGTTATAACTCGCTGCCATCGATAACATCATAGGGACGATAAGCACTAAGGTGAGGTAAGACTGGGCCTCCTTAAATGTCTTCGCCATAAATGAGACAAACAGCTGTAGGCTGGCGGCCATGATAGCTATCGGGAGTCCAATTAACAGCATCAATAGGATGAAATTAGTGCTAATTGAAACCGTGAATCCGAGTTCCTGCCAAGGAACGAAGGCGTAGGAAAATTTGGAGATAATAAGCGTCAACAGAAGTCCCAGCATCGCGAAGGTGGTGACGGCTATTATTTTCGCTAACACAATATTACGTGTGGAAACCGGGTGGCTTAGCAGCAGTGCCAATGAGTTACGCTCACGTTCTCCCGCACTGGTATCGATAGCGAGATTCATGCCTGAGATAAATACCGCATAGATCATGGTCATGGTGGCCACACCTAAGATCACACCTCCCCTAGAGTCGGGTGTTGCCTGATCTTCGACATTCACCTTAAGGGGTTGAACTACACGTGGGTCGATGCCTCTGGCAATGAGTCTCAAGCTGCCCATTTCGGCACTGTAGATCTGTAGGTTTTTCTCGAGACGTCTTATCGAATTTTGCAGCTTCTCATTTGAATTATCGGCAATGAGGGTGATTTCAGCACTTAGCCCCTTAGCCATTTGTGCGGCGTACTCATCGCTAATGACCAAACGGATATCTTTCACATCCAGTTTTTTGTCTTGGCTGTCACCATGAGTGATCCCCTGACTCGATAGATATTTTACCAGATCCGGCGCATTCTCAGCGTTTTTAATCTTGATGCTGAGATCTTCCGGGCTCGACATCTGGCCAATAAGTAGCATAAACATGCCACACATCATTAAGGGGGTACCGATAGCATAGTAAAGCCCGGCCATAACGGACCGTTTGTCTCGTGCAGCATCGATCAGCTCTTTTCTGACCATAGTGATGATGTTACTTATCATGCCGCTATTCCCTCATCTGTACCGATTGATTGATATGAAAATAGCGCGTTTTCCGATGTGCTTGCTAAAAGAGCTATCATGCAGCGATGCCCTCATCTGTACCGATTGGTTGATATGAAAATAGTGCGTCTTCTGGTGTGCTTGCTGTAAAAGCTATCATGATGCGATCCCTTCATCTGTACCGATTAACTCAATGAATGCGTCTTCAAGCGAGTCTTTTCCGGTTTGCTCACAAAGCTCATCAGGACTGCCTATGGCGACCAGCTTTCCTTGCGCCATAACGATAACCTGATCGCAAAGGGCGGCGACTTCCTGCATCACATGACTGGAAAAAAGCACACAGTGTCCCTGTGCTTTTAACTCTTTCAACAGGTCTCTGAGCACCCGAGTACTCATGACATCTAAACCGCGTGTCGGCTCATCGAGAATGATGTTGGTTGGCTGGTGGACTATGGCCTGAGCCAGTGCGGTCTTCATGCGTTGTCCCTGGGAGAAGCCTTTGCAACGTCGATCGGCAATGTCATCCATATGCAGCTGGCTGAGTACCTTAGCCGTTGCTGTTTTTGCATCATCGCGGGACAGCCCATTGAGTTCGGCAAAATAACAGATGTACTCTCTCGGGCTCAAACGTTCATAGAGTCCAAACGGATCAGGGAACAGGCCCAGTTGTTGTTTGGCCTCGATAGGCGATTTGGCAACATCGATACCATCGATCTCTGCACTGCCGATGTCGGCTTGAAGCAATCCAAAAACGGTCCTTAAACAGGTGGTTTTTCCTGCACCATTGGGCCCTAGCAGACCCGTTATCTGACCGTCTTTAGCAATAAAACTTAAGTTATCCAGGGCTTGCACCTCACCGATACGCTTTGATAGGTTGGATACTTTAATCATGGCTAGCTCCTTGGACTGCGGTCTCTGCAGAGGGGATGGCCTCGACGGTACTGGCATTGAGATAAAAGTTACGTCGCACATCTTTATCGAGACATGTCTTGTCTAATTCTTCCACGTTGCCACTATCGACTAGCTGGGCAATCAGGTCGTTACCGCAAGACTGGTTAGCCACCCCATGAGTCGCGTATGGTGCGATAAAATGTTTCGCATTAGTGAGCTTCTCCATGGCGAGCTCTCCCCAGCTTGGAGGCGTCGCAGGATCGATCTGCCCGGATAAGACTAAGGTGGGTATATCACTGCTAATCGGTGCCGAGAAGCTGGTGTCGACAGCAGGCATGTTCCAGATGGCACAAGACTTCTCGAAGGTCGTGATCATCTCTTGGCCGAAATAGGTTTGATTGGCAGCCTCTCTCTCTGCTTGTGTAAGCCTCTGCCAATCTTCGCCACACACCACAGAGGCGTGCATGCCCATGGCTATACCTGTGCTATCTATGGTGAGGGCATAGAGCCCCATTATTGGCTGGAAGTTATTTTTTGCTGCCTCACTGATAGCATGGGGGAGCAGCGCGCGTACGTTTGGCATATAGAGTGCCATTCGAATTGCGCCCATAAACTTAGAGCGAGTCATTGTGAGCCGAGTCGACTCTCCGGTTAACGGGTCATTCACTTGACTGATTGCCGGTTTCACCGCTAGTTCAGCCTCTACCTTCTTCAGGTCATCCTTAAGGTGAGGAAATTGTGCGCCACAGAGTTTATTTTCATTACAGTCCTGAATGAGTAGCTTGAAGCCTCTGTTGATGGCATTGCCGATAGCGAGCACGCTTTGCTGCATGGGGACCACGCCATCTATGGTAACGGTGGACAATACTTGTGGGTAATGGCGCATGTAGAGCTGTGCCATACGGGTACCATAAGAGATCCCATATAGGTGTAGTGTCTGGTAACCAAGGTGCTTACGGACGGCTTCGAAGTCTTCCAACGCACTGAGGCTGCCATATTGGGTCACATCGGCATCGAGTTTATCGAGACAGGTTTGAGTTTCTGATGCGACATCGAAGTCGGCTTCATTGATGGATAGGGCATCCTCAATCTCTTCGCCTTCACAGTTAAGGATATTCGAGCGACCCGTGCCACGTTGATCGATAAGTAAAATATCTCTTTTCTGTCGAACCTTACTAAACATACGACTGAAACCGGCCGCATTATCTATGGCTGATTGCCCCGGACCTCCCGCAATGGCAAGAAAAGCTTCTGAGTGTGCGCCGTTTTTGATGGCTGGAAGCACGACGTAATGAATGTCGATCTGCTTTCCATCGGGTTCAGACTTATTTTCCGGAACGGTAATAAAGCCGCAATTTAATCTTTCAGACAGACCGTCGATATAACAATGGCTGGCTCCACTCTTACCTATTATTGAATCCTGTTTGGCAAAGGCACTTTGGCTCATCATCAGAAAGCCAAGTATTATCATGCCCATGATGAGCTTTAGGGGGAGTGTTGTAATGGTGTCGGCCATGCTGATTTCCGACTGGTGCGGCTTTCCATGAAACATGAGACCTACATCCTTTCTTACATTGACTATAAACATGATAAAAATATTGTGTATCAATACGTTAATATATTGTTGAAGGCTAATGTTAGAGGCTGTAAAAGTCAACCCCGGTCGAGACAGTATAGAGCCTGAGCCGCATTGCGATAAGCCTTGAATTGAAAAAGATGGAGTGCTGAGTTGATTACAATTCGATAAGGATTGGTGTTCGTTGGAGGCCTATATGAGATGGGCATAATTGAAGGTGCTTGTTTAGTGAAAGTTGGCTTTATTAAGTAGAGAAAGGCTGGTGTTTTTACCGGAGAAGGTGAAATGCATTTTGAGTGATTTTTTGTGATTATGCGTCGTTAACCATCTGTTAATAAATGAAAAAGAATAAAACATGAGATTCGGTCTGGCGGCTCATTTTCTGTAAAAATGTGCGCGATTTAACAAAGTCTGAGCAATTGCTCTTATTTTATTGTGGTTATTAACGTAAAATACCAAAAAAGAGGAACACCTGTACGCTTAAAAAGGTTCTAAATTATGTCACTCGAGCAGTATCATCTAACACGTTTAATCACACAGAATAGCCAGGAACTTGGCGAAGCTATCGCGCTCGAAGGATTCGAAATGGCGGCCCCTTGGGATCAGGTGAGTTGGCGCTCATTCGATAATATCAACGCCAAGGTAGCCCGGGCATTGATTCAATTTGGCATCGAAGTCCAGGATCGTACCGTTATTTTGTCGCAAAACTGTCCCCAGTGGACTTGTGCGGATATCGGTAGCCTCAAAGCGCGTACAGTCGTTGTGCCTATCTACCCGACGAGTACCTTCGAGCAAGCCAGTTATATCGTGAATGATGCCAAGGCGAAGCTGATATTTGTCGGCGATAAAGCGCATTATGAGATGGCCTGTATGCTGGTTCAGCATTGTGAAAGCTTAACTCATATTGTGGTATTCGATAAAAGTGTTGTCCTTAAGGAATATGAGAGCCATATTTATTTTGACGATCTTCTCACCAAGACGCATTCTGCCGAAGTTATCGCCGAACTTGATAAGCGTATAGAAGAGGCCAAGTTAGATGATATCCTCTCGTTAATCTATACCTCAGGTACGACAGGTGATCCTAAAGGTGTAGTGATGGATTACCGTAATATCGCCTCTATGATCCAGCAACATGATGAGGTATTGGCCTTCACTCCCGGTGATGTTTCTCTTGCTTTCTTACCTTTAAGCCACGTGTTTGAGCGTGATTGGACTTTCTACGTTTTGAGCCGAGGTGGCCATAACGTCTATCTGCAAAATCCGATGGCAGTAAAAGAGGCTATCGTTGCGGTTCGTCCTCATACGCTCTGTGTCGTGCCTAGATTCTTGGAAAAAGTGTACAGTGCCGTCCAAGATAAAGTGATAAAAGCGCCAGAGTTAAGGCAGAAGATGTTTACCTGGGCGATGTCTGTCGGACATCGTCAATCTGAAGTCGGGCAGGGCCGACATAAGGCGTCTTTGGCTCTGAGCTTGCAGTGGAAGCTGGCTGATAAGCTGGTCTTTAGTAAGCTCAAGCAAGTACTGGGTGGGCGTCTTAAGTTTATGCCATGTGGTGGCGCAGCTTTAGACCCTAACGTCAGCGCTTTTTTCCAGAGTATTGATGTACCTGTTTTATGTGGTTACGGCATGACTGAAACCAATGCCACGATCACCTGTAATACCCTGTCTAACCGTGTGCCAGGATCTAATGGTAAGCCATTGCCGGATATGGAAATTAAGTTAGGCAAAGATAATGAAATTATGGTTCGCGGTGGAACTGTTATGCGTGGTTATTATAATCGCCCGGAAGATACTGCTGAAGCATTCGAAGATGGCTGGCTGAAAACCGGCGATGCGGGTCGTATCGATGAAGAAGGTAACTTGTTTATTACCGACAGAATCAAAGAGTTGATGAAAACCTCAAATGGTAAGTATATCGCGCCTCAGCGTGTCGAAGGTAAGGTGGGTTGCTGTCCTTTCATCGAGCAGGTTGCCATCGTTGCCGATGCGAAAAACTATGTGACGGCCCTGATTGTACCCGCCTTCGAAGTGCTTGAAGAGTGGGCTAAAGAGAAAGGCATTCACTACGAATCACAATTGGAGCTGTTGCGTCACAGCCGTGTGGTTGAGCACTTCGATAATCGACTTAAGGAACTGCAGTCAGATCTGGCAGGTTTTGAGAAGATCAAAAAGTTTACCTTATTACCCGAAGCCTTCTCAATGGAAGCGGGTCTGATCACTCCTACGATGAAGTTACGCCGTAAGGTGATTTACAACAAATATGCCCGTGAGATCAATGCGATGTATGCAAGATAAGGTTTAGCTCTGTACTAAATAGAGATGAAGGGATGCTTAGCATCCCTTTTTTATGTCAATTTCCTATGGATCACAGTCAGAATATTCAAGCCGGATCCTGTTCTTTGCGAAGAATAAGTTCAGGTTGACGGCTTTCCGGCTCTGAAGCATTCGCGGCTAAAGCCGCTCCTACAGTGGAGAACCTGATGTGCCCCCCCCAACCTCGAACCTCTATCCTGACATATCGTCGAATAATTGCATCCCACCGGGTTCTCGGTTAACGTCTTAGCCAAAATAAAAACCAATAATAACAATAAGGATATTTAGACGTGTCAGAGACTTTCTTTAGCTTAGAGATCCAACCCCGATTCAATGAAACCGATGCACTGGGGCATATCAATAACACCATCATTCCGGTTTGGAATGAGGCGGCAAGAAAGCCGATATTTGAGATATTTAATCCTACTTTGGATCTGGAAAAGTGGGATCTTATCGTTGCCGGCTTTACTATCGCTTATCTCTCACCGACTAACTATGGTAGCCCGGTTAGCATCAAAACCTGGATAAGTCGTGTCGGTAATAGCAGCTTCGAGGTTGCTCAGCAATGCTGGCAAGAGGGTAAGCAAACTGCGGAAACGAAGACCACATTAGTGCATTACAATTACGACATAGATAAGAGCCAACCACTCTCCGCTGAGATTAAACTGCAACTCTCTAGGCTCACCGGTGAGTAGTTAACGCTGCTAAACTCAGAACGATTTTAGAAGAAGCGGGAGTCATAAAAACTTCCGCACGTACCAGCAGCTTGTCTCGATGATGAGTTTTTCTGAGTTGGCCCAGTTTAGTCCATGATGGACCAACTTCTCGGCCAATCCCTTGCCCCTAAGTTCAGTGGGCACAAAGGTGCGGGTGAAGTTAATTCGGTCATCAAAAAGTTCATAGGACAAGACGGCTTGCGCTTGTCCTATATTGATAACAAACTTATGTTCATCGATAAGATGAATGATCTCAGTGTCATTCGGATTCATAAGCCTACCTTTTTATATCAGTGGATTAATCTGCCCGTTCGTAAGATTTCAGTGCATCGAGGAGCGGAGGGGTCAGTTCAGCCTTTTTGCCCGTCTTAAAATTAAACATCACCACTTGTGAGCTGCCTAAGGTGGTCACCGCTTGTTGTGCCTGGCTATAGACACTGTAATGCATCATAAAACGGTCTTGCTTGATGTCACTGATGGATACACCCACTAATAAGGTATCTGGGAAGGTGACCGGACGCTTGTAGCGCGCGGTGTTTTCGCTGATCACCGGACCGACTTGAGTACTTTGAAGATCGGCGAGCAAGTTTATCTGAGTAAAGAAATCGATACGGGCGGTTTCGAAATAGCGGAAGTAAACCACATTATTCACGTGCTGCAGTGCATCCATCTCGCCCCAAGCTACCGGTATCTCAGTATGAATGGGGTATTCCTTGATAAAACGTTCCATTTTCAGCCCTTTATTCAAACGGTTGTTTAATTTATGGATCAGCATAACAGCATGTCATAGTAGCAACAAGTTCATAGGCCTTAGACTTTAGATTTGAAATGAAGCAGCGTTACTTCGCGACGCTATGTCATATCTACGGTAGCAACCCAGAGAAGAACCGGGAGATAACCTCGAAAGTACCTCTGGAGATGGAGAGGAGGAGTACCTGCGTCAAACGGAAAACTGGGACAGGCTGAAAGAGATATACCCTTAGAGCCGTTACCTAATCAATAATCGGTTCGGTGTTGTAAGATAGTTTGGAAGTTAGCAAGGGCAGATACAGCGAAGATTTTATGCCATCCATGGCAAATCTTCATAACTCTCTATTACAAGAAGTCCAGACACAAAAAAGGCATTCTATTGAGAATGCCTTAAGTCACTTCAGCGTTTATTCGTTTTAATAATCTAAGGTTAGCTCTGCAAAGCTAGAAATCTGTTTAAATGTGCCCGTGCGCTGACCTTGCGTACGAACCATCTGCAGGGTACGCATACCCGCTTCTTCTGCGGCTTTAAGCTCTTCGATTACATCCGAAATAAACAACACTTGCTTAGGAGCCAGACTGATCGTGTTAATGATGTTGCAGTAAGCCTGCTTAAACAGTTTGTTACCGGTACGGGTATCAAAATGTCCGTCGAAATGAGGTGTTAAATCACCACCATCACTGTGGCTAAACAGCAGCTTTTGCGCTTCAGCCGAACCGGAAGAAAAGCTATAAACACGCATGTTTTGCTGCTTGATACCTTCGATAGCATCGATAAAGTCGGGGAAGATATGGCCGGTAAACTCGCCACGGGCATAACCTTGTTTCCAGATCAGACCTTGAAGTGTCTTAAGTGGCGTCGATTTGCGGTCTTCGGCAACCCATTGTTGCAGGATTTCGATGACTCGTTCCAGCGTTGCCTCTGGTTCTAACGCGATATCTTTAACATCACAGATACAGTTATCTACTAATACATTGTGTTCATTTTCTTTAAGAAAGTCGGGTAAGGCTTTAGCTGAATAAGGAAAAAGAGTGTCCTTAATAAAGCTAAGATCGGTTGTCGTACCTGCTGTATCTACAACTATGGCTCTGATACCCATAATGTCTGCTTACTCCACAATGTCTTGACTAAAAATGCATCTGCAAAATTTCAATTAAGATCCTAAGCTGAAACGCAGCCTTTGGCTAGTTAATTATCGTTTTCTGCAATCGTCTTGAAAGGGAGGATATTTGTATCTTAGCAAAGCATGTTGTAGGTTCGTTACCTGTTCTGTAACAGAAGATCACATGTCGAACTAATTCAGGGACGGTCCTTAATGAGAAACATCTTATATGTCGTTATCTTAGGTCTATCTGGGCTGCTGCTATGCTTTAACGGCTATGCCCAAGAAGCTGAGACGTTTACCAGCCTGAGTAAGGTGGAGAAACTGTTCGTCCCATCGAAACAGTTTAAAGAGTCTGCCGAGTTTATCGTTACCCTGCCGCCGAGCTACAGCAAAAACAGTAGTAAAGAGTATGTGGTTCTATTGGACTTTCACCCGCGAAGTCAGGCCTACCTGAGTGGCATGCATGATTGGATGAGCCATAACGGCGATTGGCCTTGGCTCGAAACCATTATCGTGACCGCCCCCGATGGTCATGCCGGGCTGGGTAAGTTAAAAGAACAAGCCATCGAAGAACAGGGCAATGAGTTGTTGCTGGACTTTATGGAGCAAGACCTACTTACGGCGATTGATAACAAGTATCGTACCAATGGCTTTCGTGTCCTCAATGGTTTCACCGGTAATGCGGGGTTAAGCCTCTACACCTTATTGAATCGTCCCAGCCTGTTTAATGCCTATTTTGCAGCGAGCCCGGTATTGAGCAAAGATTTTGCCTACGTCATCAAGGACGCTCCCAAGAAGCTCGCCGCGATGAAAGGTAAGCCAAGGTTCTTGTTGATGAGCACCAGTGATAGCGACTTCGAGCAACGACAGTTAGCCGGTTTTGCTGAGTTGGAATTAATAATAAAAGCCAACGCCACCGAGCTGCTGGATTATCGAATTAAGCGCTTCGACGACACCTACTATATGACCCAGCCGATCTTGGCAACGGCCTATGGTATCGAGCTGCTGTTTAATGATTATCATGAAGTGTTAAAGCCTGACTCTGAGATCTCCCGTCATGGCGCGCAGGCGATATTGGAGCACTACCGTTATCTGTCTGAGGAGAAGTATGGTTTCGAGGTCCCCGCCACGGATTCCTTGATAGCCTTAGCCGAGGCCGAAAC
>SDWK01000844.1 GCA_004195335.1 Shewanella sp. | reverse complement strand
TTATACCCAAACGACCTCGAAATGCAGGATTCAGCATGTCGAGAAGTGACAGAGTTCAAGGCAGGGAATAGCTGGACTAGTTATTCTAATTCTATATTTCATAACGCAGAAACATGTTGCTTCTCGCCTTGCCCTTTGGGAGTTCCCGTAGAATATCAGCACTGCGTTAGTGATATTGAAAAGGGACTAACCATTCTCTTCAATCACTGCCTTGTTCTGCTATCCTACGGGAGCTCTGAAACGAGCATTTTGAAGTGGCTTGGGTATATAATCGTTTAATAATCTAAACTTACCTTATCTATTGCCTTCCCGGGAGACTGTAACATGCAACATAATTCTGCATTTTTAGCGTTAGTTGATAGCATCCTACCTCACATCACAGAGGTGAGCGTTGAGGAGTATCAAAATGATGATTGTTGGCAACTTATTGATGTTAGAGAAGATCATGAATGGTTGAAAGACCATCTTCCTGCAGCAACACACCTTGGTAGAGGGATCATCGAACGGGACATAGAAGTGCGTTATCCGGATAAATCGACGGCATTACTTCTCTATTGTGGTGGTGGCTATCGCTCTGCACTCGCCGCGATGAATCTACAACTGATGGGATATACCCGTGTCGCGTCTTTAACCGGAGGTTACAAAGCCTGGATCCAGAGACATTTGCCACTGGTTCAAGATTAGGCGCCAAGGTTTTTAAGAATCAAATATTCTAGAATAAAAGTTTATAAAACCAATGCTTTTAGGAGCGGAAGTTAAATGCAGTATTTTCCATTGTTTGTCGATACGTCTCAGCTAAAAGTGTTACTGATTGGTGCAGGAGAAGTGGCTAGCCGTAAACTCGATCTTCTCACCAGAACCGAGGCCGTTATCTATGTTATTGCCTCAGAAATCTCAGCTGAAGTACAGGTTTATGCCGATAAGGGGCGTATCTCAGTATTTGAACGTTCGGCCGAAGAGGAGGATATCCAAGGGATCGATCTGCTCTATATGGCGACAGCGGATGGAGTATTGAATACCAAACTGGCTGGAGTGGCAAAGCGTCGCGGTATATGGGTCAATGTCGTTGACTGCCCTGAGCTATGCCGTTTTATAACTCCATCCATTGTCGACCGCGGTCGTTTACAAGTGGCAATTAGCACTGCTGGTGCTGCCCCAGTTTTTGCTCGGGAGTTAAGATCTCGATTAGAATCCTGGTTACCTGGCTCATTGACTGGACTTTTTGATTTTGTAGCCGACCGTCGACAAGAAGTTCAGCAAAAGTTACCTGTCTTTAAGCAGAGAAAACTGTTTTGGGAGCACTTTTTCAAAACAAATGGTGACAAGTTTGATACTCAAACTCCCATTCATTATGACAACGCATTTCAAAATATCTCAACGGGTGGCGAAATACTGCTGTTAGATGATGAGACTCAGGTTTCAATGCTTCCGATTGCAGCTATGCCCCTACTGCAACGATTAGATCACATCTTCAGTATCGAAGTGCTACCTTTTGAGCTAAACGAATTAGTGAGGAGAGATGCGAGTCGCGCGCCGCTGCCTCCTTTGAGTGAGATAAGCAAACAGTTTGAGCAAGGCAAGCGAAACCTGATTTTTACTGATACAGGGAAGTTAGAACAATTAAAAGCACATTTTCCGATGGCAAAACATTTGAAAGCGGGGTCGATTTAGTTATTGAGTCAAAATTTTAGATTCCTGTTTTTCCATCCCTTTAATTTTATATCGTTTAGCTTCATGTGTGACCAAATAGGGTACACTAGCGCCAATGTAGATTTATGAAATTATTACAATGGCACCTAAAGCAACAGTTTATAAAGTTCACCTTCAAGTGGCTGATATGGATCGTGGTTACTATCACGATCACAATTTCACACTCGCACAGCACCCCTCTGAAACAGATTCCAGGATGATGGTTCGTTTGCTGGCCTTTGCGATGAATGCCAGTGACACTCTCGCGTTTAGTAAGGGTCTTTGCGTCGATGATGAACCTGAACTTTGGGAAAAATCACTCATTGGTGATATAGAGCTTTGGATCGAGTTTGGTCAAAGTGATGAGAAGTGGCTTAGAAAGGCGAGTGGTCGTTCAAAGCAGGTACAGCTATTTGCCTATGGTGGTCGGAGTGTGCCTATTTGGTGGAAACAGAACCAAAAGACATTTGAGCGTTATAAAAACCTGAAAGTGTGGAATATTCCTGAAGATTCAGTCAAGGAGATGGGGGAGCTGGTTAGTCGAAGCATGATTCTTCAATATAATATTAGCGAAGGACAAATCTGGATCTCTAATGATGCCGGAAGTGTGTTAGTTGAACCTGAGCTCTTAAAAGAATAACTTCTCTACAGTGGATATAGCAAAAAGCCAGTCTAATGACTGGCTTTTTAATGGATTCAGCTAAATCTTCAAAGGCTATGCTTCTTCCATTTCCTCTTCATCACCTTTACCTTTAGTCTTGATGATAATTAATGAGGCTATGATGGCTGTAGACACAAGACCCGCTATGGTTGAAACCGTGATAGGCAGTCCTGCACCTAAAGTTTGTGAACTTAGTAGGAAGCTAATCACCACTGTGGTCATAAACATAGCCGGTACAGTACAGATCCAGTGGAACTTATTGTGGCGTAGTAAGTATGCCGAAGCGGTCCATAACATCATTACCGCAGTAGTTTGGTTTGCCACACCGAAGTAACGCCAAATCACACCGAAGTCAACTTGGGTCAAAATCGCACCCATAATGAATAGTGGGATGGCGAGCAGTAAGCGCTTAGGTAATTCAGTCTGTGGCATTTTGAAAAATTCAGCCAGAATTAAACGAGCCGAACGGAAGGCTGTATCACCTGAGGTAATAGGTAGAACAATCACGCCTAAGATAGCCATAAAGCCACCCACGGTGCCCAGAAGTCCTGTTGACGCTTCATATACAACGTTTGCCGGATTCCCCGCCATGCCTTCGTTAAGGCCTTCAACACCACCGAAGAAAGACAGCGCTATTGCACACCAGATAAGCGCGATTATCCCTTCACCTATCATGGCACCAAAGAATACGAAACGACCGTTAGTCTCATTTTCTACACAACGAGCCATTAAAGGAGATTGAGTCGCATGGAACCCAGACACCGCGCCACAGGCAATAGTGATAAATAGGGCTGGCCATAGAGGCATATCATTCGGATTAAGGTTAGTCAGGAAGTCTCTGGCTTCGAAGCCCGGTAATAGTGTGTACTCACTCGACACCATAATTGCAATGGTCAAGCCGATTGACATGAATAACAGAAGCGCACCGAAGAATGGATAGAGTCGACCGATAATCTTATCGACAGGCACAATGGTGGCAATAAGATAATAAGCAAAGATCACGCCCAGGAAGATAGATACGTCCCAACCGGTAAGCTTTCCTAGTAGCCCTGCTGGAGCCGAGATAAACACCACACCTACTAGTAACAGCAGGATGATGGCGAATATATTCATAAAGTTCTTAGCGCCTTTACCTAAATATTTACCCGCTAGGTTTGGTACCGACTGGCCGTTATTACGTATAGATAGCATTCCTGAGAAGTAATCATGAACCGCACCGGCAAAAATACAGCCTAAGACGATCCATAACATGGCCGCCGGACCATAAAGTGCACCAAGAATCGGGCCAAATATTGGTCCCACACCTGCGATATTAAGCAGTTGTATAAGGTAGACCTTGCCCTTGGACATAGGGACAAAATCAACGCCGTCTGTTTTAGTAAATGCCGGAGTTTGGCGTTGAGCATTGATGCCGAACACCTTCTCTACAAAAGTACCATAGACAAAGTACCCACCGATAAGCAAGCCGACACACATTAGAAACCACATCATAATTACTATCTCCCATTTTGAATTGTTACCAGTGTAAAGAGATTTGTTATTTAGAAAATGGAGAAAAAGGTGAGTGGTCGGATAGAGAGGGTTAACGGCTTTATATCGACCCTGAGTGGTTGCGGTTTGTTACAGATCTGATGACTTGTTTGCCAAAATGTTAAGTCGCGAGCTTTAACCTAGCATGCATCAACACTTCAGGCCTCTTGTTGCTAATGAGTCATGCCATACGCCTTTGACTATAAAAAACCGAACATCTGTTTTAGTGGTTTTAAGTAACGCCTTGAAACAGGAACCTTAGCACCTGAGACCGTGGTGACTTCGGCGCCGGTTTCCTGAACTTCGATTTCAGATATGACTTCAGGGCTTATCAGGTACTGTCGATGACATTTGATTAATGAGGTTTTTTCTTCCAGCACCTTTAAGGTTAAGTGTGTATGTACTTGCTCCTTATCAGTTGCAACATGAACACCGCTGAGATCGCTGAATACAAACTCTACCTCTTTAATCGATATCACCTTAAGCTTACTTCCGCTATAGCAGGGCAGATGAGTTAATTGCTCTGGTGCAAGAATACTGACGGATTTTGGTTGAAGATCTTTTCTCACACGGTTTAATGTCTGTTGAAGCCGTTTTTCATCGATGGGCTTTAACAGATAATCGAAGGCGTGGTTATCGAATGCTTTGATGGCAAATTCATCATAAGCGGTAACGAAAACGATACGCGGCATAATGTCGAGATCTAGCATGCCGATGAGTTCAATCCCCGAGATCCTTGGCATTTGGATATCCAGAAAGATCAATTGAGGTTTAAGCTTTGTGATCATCTGCAATGCTTCGATAGCATTACTGCATTGGCCAATGATCTCTATGTCTGAATGTTCACTCAGCAGGTCGGCTAGCTCTTCTCGAGCAAAAAGTTCATCATCGATAATTAGTGATGTGATCACGTATTGGATTCCGTATATGGTAGCTTAATGCTAACTCTGGTGTATTCATCTTTGTGACAATCGACATCTATACCAAATTCAGAGCCGAACTGATTTTGAATTCGTTTATGAACCAAATTCATTCCCAGTCCCTCGGAATTGTTTTCTAGCTTGTATAGCCCCGCATTATCAACTACCTCTAATATTAATAAATCATCGCGTATCTTGCCAGTAACTCTTATGAGACCGCGTTCTAGCATATGGCTGGTACCATGCTTTACCGCGTTTTCAATGATGGGTTGCAGTGTGAATGCGGGGAGGCGAAAAGGAAGCAGAAACTCAGGGATATCTATTTCAACATTTAGCTTATCGATAAAGCGTGCTTTCTCGATGGTGAGATAGGAATCGATATGTTCAAGTTCGTCAGAAAGAGTCACGAGGCCTGTGGTTCGCTTGAGATTAATTCTTAAAAATTGAGATAACTGTTGGATCAACTGCCTTGCCATCAAGGGGTCTCTTTTTATGATGGCAGCGATGGTATTGAGCGCATTGAAGAGGAAGTGAGGGTTAACTTGTGCCTGTAATAACTTCAACTCTGCCTGGGTAAGAAGATTTTGTTGACGTTCGTAACGGCCAAATAAGATTTGGTTAGAGAGTAATCTACCTATGCCCTCTCCCAGCGTTCGGTTAATGTTGAGAAATAGTTTGTTCTTCGGCTCGTAAAGTTTAATGGTTCCAATGACCTCGTTTTCACAACGAAGCGGGATCACTAAGCTGGATCCTAGTCGGCATTGCGGAGAAATGGAACAGGAATAAGCCATATTGACCCCATCGGCAAACATGACACAGTTATTTTCTATGGCATCTTGGGTTATTTTCGATGATATCGGAGTGCCTGGAATATGATGGTCGGCCCCAGTGCCGATAAAGGCTAACAGGTGCTCTCTATCGGTTATCGCAACGGCGCCGACATGGGTTTCTTCGATGATTATTTGGGCAACCTGGGTACTACTTTCTTGGTTGAATCCCTTCGATAATACTCCGACACTACGTTCTGCTATTTTTAAAGCTTGGGTTGAGAATGTGGATGAGAGTTTGTCGAACATGGTTTTTTGGTCTCTCACCATACTCATAAACAAGGCTGCACCAATAGAGTTAATCAAGAGCATAGGCAGGGCTATCTGTTTGACCAATTCCCATGCATCAGCAAAAGGTTGAGCGACGAGTAAAATCACCCCCATCTGAAGCATTTCTGCACTAAAGGTCACTAGGAAGACCAGTAAAGGGGCGTAGATCAACTCGCTTTTATCCTGCCTTCGTAAATATAGACTGATAATTCCCGCTGAAAACCCTTCGAGGGTTGTCGAAATTGCACACGCTACATCGGTAAAGCCCCCCAAGCTGTATCGGTGTAACCCTCCGGTGAGTCCGACTAAGAAACCTGTGACGGGGCCACCTAAAAGCCCCCCTAAAACGGCACCCATAGCACGGGTATTGGCAATCGCATCATTAGTCTGTTCACCGAAGTAGGTCGCCATTATGCAAAATCCGGAAAAGATCAGATAGATGAATATCTTGTGAGGAAGCCGGGTTGCAGCCTCTGCAAAAAACTTGAATAAGGGGGTCTTACTGACAAGATAGACCAGCACTAAGTAGAGGCTCATCTGTTGGGTTAAAAGTAAAATCAAAGCCATGAATAAATATCCCAATGAGTTATTCTTGAATTTAACTCCAACATAACCTGAATATCAATTCAAATTACGATTGAAATCTATCTG
>SDWK01000839.1 GCA_004195335.1 Shewanella sp. | reverse complement strand
GTGTCAGGACATCTTGTAGTAGAGAGTTATGTCTGTTTCCCATGGATGGATAGAAACAGGCGTTGTGTCAGGACATCTTGTAGTAGAGAGTTATGCCTGTTTCCCAGGGATGGATAGAAACAGACGTTGTGTCTGGACATCTTGTAGTAGAGAGTTATGCAGATTGACCAGGGATGGTTAACAATCTGCGTTGTGTCAGGACATCTTGTAGTAGAAAGTTATGCCTGTCTTTTTCAAAAGAGTCCATGGGCCGATGATGTTCCAGACATCATTGCGGCATTTCCACCGTCTGACCCATAGGGATATGGGAAATGTCTTCGAAGCGAATGGAACGCTTTAGACCCTGTAGGTCATGGATAGAAACAGGCGTTGTGTCAGGACTTATTATAATAGTAGAGAGCTATCTCTTTATTTTTAAAGCGAGTCCATGGACTGGGAGCGCTCGGCTTTATCCATGCCATGACCCACTCGATAGGAGTCTATGACTCCCACAATCCAGGCGATAACAAATACCATGGTGGCGATGTTAATCATACTTGCCTGAGAAGGGGGCGGCTCTTGGGTGATCAATGGGTAGATGACGCTCAGATCCAGTGGGAGTTCACCGCTTAATATTCTATCGGATATCTGATTGGCCCTTTCGACGGCTTGGTTGAGTAGGTATAACAATCCACTTAGCATGGCGACGGAGATAAGTGTCCCGGTGGTGTATTGTTTCAGGTAGAAATGGCCACCACCCGGACAGACAAAGGCAGAGATGAGTGCGGCCTTAATTGCTTTTTTCATGTTCAATACTCTTAGCTTGAGACGTAAAACTTTAATTTTTAAATGTAAATAGTTAACCAACTAAATGCCATTATCACTATTACGGACAAAATCAGAAATGGGGCAGGCAAAAGCTGAGAAGTGTGTTGTTTTGCGTACTCCGTTAAATGGTCGCGGTCCGAAACACTACCGCTTTTTATTCCAGATCGATGCGGCGGATAGCTTGGGTTAAAAACGCAGCCCTTTCAATAAGTTTTTCTTTGGCTTTATCGTTTCGGTTGGCGTTGAGCTGGCTCTGCACCCCCGATAATACTTGAACTAACCAGCCTCGAATCATCACATAATAACGCGAATCGGTGCCATATTGGGTAATGATTTTAAGTGAGTCCGGCTCATCGGGTGAGGCAATAGCCAGAGACAGCGCCTTAATCATCACGCCTATCTTATATTCTTCGCTCAAATACGGAACATTCTCAAAATCCACTGTTGTTGCGGGAGTTGATGCGAAGACGGGTTCTTGTGATGATAAATAGGAGGTGATTGAGATGCCCGCAAAGGTCTGTGATGGGATCAGGCAAGTGAACGACAGGATAAACACGACTGCTGTTTTGGCTGAGGATCTCATCATTAGTCAGGCTCTCTATTAAGGAGGGAGAATGTTTAAATAGAGAAACAATGTAACTCAGTATTCGCGCCGTTGACAAGCATCATAAGAAGTTAGTGGTCACTAATAAGACGATTGAATATGACCACTATAAAAGGTGAAGTGGTGTAAAAGGCCGCTGAACTCTTAATCTAATGAACTCTTAATTTAAAGAAGCATTAGACGACGAGTTTAGATGACTAGTTGTTTTTAGCGCCTTCATCGATCCACTGCTTAATGGTCGTTATCTGATCACTACCTAATGGCTTACCTTGCCCCTGAGGGAATTTGTCATCATGGTGCGGCGGCATCTGAATTTTAGTGTCGACCTTATGATCTATCACCAAGTAAAGTGTACTGGATGCGGCGCTTCCCGGTACGACGACGGCACCGAGTCGGGTTCCCTGCATGATTTGAGCATAACTGGTTAACAGCAGCTTGGTTTGTTGCGCGCCCTCGCCCTCACCAGAATGGCAACTGACACATGAGGTTTGTAATATCGGCATTACCTGATTTTCAAAACTGACAGCGCGTTCGCAACCCGTTAACAGCACTGGCAGGATAAGTGCGGATAGGATATAGCCTTTGTTAATAAACATTTTTGCCTCCTGTACTCATACCAATTCCGTTAAAATCACTACTGCAATTGTGATGTCCTTGGAACTATATCTATCAGTATAGTTGGCGATATCACTATTTTCTGTGTCGCGAAAAATTTGGTCTAAATGTAAAGGGAGTACGAGATGTTGAGTGGCAAGAGAGGGTTACAGAGAAGGTTTGAGCTCCCGAGGGGCTAGGAACTCGATTCCTCGCCGTTCAAGGCTGCTCTTCTCAATCCGGTGTGACGATAAGCCCTAATGGGCTCAGCAGTTGTTCCTGCTGCCATTGGTTTATCATGACTCCCTCAAGTTTTACATTGCGAGGATCCAGCCCCTCCAACTCAACTCGGCATAGATTACAGCCCTCGAGTGCGAAGGTGCCCCATTGGGATGATGAGAATTCACCGCCACTGAGATCTGAGCCCTTCATCGATGCACCTATCAGCGTGGCACCATGCCAGCGGTTGTCCATCAACTCACACTTTTCCAGCAAGGCACTCTCGAAATTGGCATAGGCCAGATTGCAGGCGGTAATATAGGCGGAGCAGAAAAAGGTCTTATGGGTGATATGGTTGGCAAAGCTGGCTCTACCGAAGTCGGCGCCTTGCAGGTTACATTCACGTAGCTCGATGCCTAAGCACTTAGCCCCAGTAAACACCGCCATACTCAAATTACAGTGCTTAAAGCTGGCATTTGCTAAGGTGGCGTAATTGAAACGGCAAGGATCGGATTCGCCTTGCTCGATAAATTTACAGTTGATAAAGCTGGCATCGCTAAGATCGGCGCGGCTAAAGTCACAGCGGTAAAACTCGCAGCGTTCAAAAATCGCATCTTGCAGATCGTCTTCGCTGAAATTACTGTCGATGAACGTTTGGTTTGTAGCCTGCATCTGTTTTCCTATTGGCTGAGGGCTCTTACTCTTTGCTGTTTACAAGACGCTGAAGGCTCTCAATTTTTACTTTTTATAAGCCGCTGAGGGCTACTGAATTTCTATATCTGAATGAGGGCTCTTATCGGGTTCAGAGATTTTAGTGGCCAATATATAGCAGGCGATCCCTATGATGGTGTTCGTTATCGGCAATGCCAACAGTAAGCCCTTGACGCCACCTAAATAGGAACCTAATGCGGCTAACGGCAGCATGATCAAAAACAGGCGGCACACATTGAGTACAAGTGAACACATGGGCCTGTGATAAGCGTTGAGTGAGGTCGCCATCAGAATCACAATACCGAGCGGACCATAGGCGGCCGGTAGCATAAGGATGTAGAAGGTTAACCACTCTATGACTTGTGGGTCATTACTGAAAATATGCGCGATTGGCTCGGCAAAAAACCATAAAGGCAGGTACAGCAAGGTTTGAAAAACCAGTACAAACTTGAGTGATAACAGTAGGGCTTCACGGGCACGTTCCGTTTGGCCTGCACCTAAATTTTGCGCGATAAAAGGCACTAGGCTAGATGACAGAGCCATTACCACAATTAAGAGCACAGACTCGAGGCGAGTGCCGGCACCAAATGCGGCCACCGCACCATGATCGATACGCGCTAGCATGGCCATGATCATCGCATTTGCCAGTGGGTTTAGCAGATTCATCAAGGTGGCAGGCTGAGCGATGTGGGCTAGCTGTTTCCAGTTACATCTGAGTCTGTTTAGGTTAAGAGTGCCAAACTCCACCAGATGACGCTTGAATATCAACAGGTAACTCGATAGCGACAGGGCGACGAGCCAAGAGATCACGCTGGCAATGGCTGCGCCTTGGATCTCTAAGCGGGGGAACGGTCCGATGCCGAAGATCAGTAAGGGATCTAGGATCAGGTTTATCAGTGCTGCCAGCATCATAATCTGCGCCGGAGAGTGGGTATCGCCAGTGGCGCGAAGCCCCTGATTACCGACCATGAGTACCACTAAGATCGGGGCGCCTAAATACCAGATAAACATGTAATCGTAGATCAAGGGCAAGCTGGCTTCATTGGCACCAAGCAGACTGAACAGGGGCACGATACACAGGCTACCAATAAGGGAGATAAATGCGGTTATGAAGAAGGTTAGCAGCAAGGAGTCATGCAAAAACACCTTAGCCTTTGGTGCCTGCCCGCTGCCTATCAGTCGGCCTAAGTTGGTCGATACCCCTGCGCCTATGCCAATGGCGATGCTGGATATCACTAAAGTTACCGGGAAGGTAAAGCTGATCGCAGCCAGAGATTCAGTACCTAACTGACTGATAAAAAAGGTGTCGACGAGACTGAACCCCAGAATGGTTAAAATACCAATCAGGTTCGGGAGGCTCATATTTAGCAGTACACGACCAATTGGCTGGGTAAGCAGCCCGTGTCTGTCTCTCATGGGGAAGTATTGCCTTATTACTGAAGGAGGGCAATTCTATCAGGATTGAGGCAGCATTTATAAAACCGAGTTAAAAAAAACAGTTTTTTTTTGTAAAGGCCTTGGAACTGAACTTGATGACCCCCATATATTGGACATCAAGCAGTAAAATTATCCCTAATTTATTGCTGTATTTATTAAAACTGCCAACCTTTGTTGGGCATAACATCATTAGGAGTTCCATAGATGAATATTCGTCCATTACATGACCGTGTCATAGTTAAGCGTTCTGAAGTTGAGTCAAAGTCAGCGGGTGGCATCGTACTTACTGGTAGTGCAGCTGAGCAGTCATCACGCGGTGAAGTTCTTGCAGTAGGCAATGGCCGAATTCTTGAAAATGGTTCTGTTCAGCCACTTGACGTTAAAGTGGGTGACATCGTTATCTTCAACGAAGGTTACGGCGTGAAGAAAGAAAAAATTGATGGTGAAGAAGTTCTGATCCTTTCAGAATCTGATCTAATGGCTGTCGTGAGTTAAATCACTTCGTTTAAACATTTTCCAATGCTGATGTGTTGCTCGAGCTTAGATGGCGATAACGTATCGGTAATTTAAACAGAATTTAAAGGACAATTAAAGATGGCTGTTAAAGACGTATTATTTGGTAACGATGCACGCGTAAAAATGCTTGCAGGCGTTAACGTACTAGCAAACGCAGTAAAAGTAACTTTAGGCCCAAAAGGTCGTAACGTCGTACTAGACAAGAGCTTTGGTGCGCCACTTATCACTAAAGATGGTGTGTCAGTCGCTAAAGAGATCGAACTTGCTGACAAGTTTGAAAACATGGGCGCACAGATGGTTAAAGAAGTTGCTTCTAAAGCCAACGATGCTGCCGGTGACGGTACTACTACTGCTACTGTTCTTGCTCAGTCTATTGTTACTGAAGGCCTAAAAGCCGTTGCTGCTGGCATGAACCCAATGGATCTTAAGCGTGGTATCGACAAAGCGGTTATCGCTGCCGTTGCCGAGCTTAAAAACCTTTCTCAAGAGTGTTCAGAATCTAAAGCGATCGCACAGGTTGCTACTATCTCAGCTAACGCTGATGAGTCAATCGGCGAAATCATCGCAACAGCGATGGAAAAAGTCGGTAAAGCGGGTGTTATCACCGTTGAAGAAGGCCAGGCACTAGAGAACGAACTAGACGTTGTTGAAGGTATGCAGTTCGATCGCGGTTACCTCTCTCCATATTTCATCAACAAGCCAGAAACCAGCAGCGTAGAGCTAGAGCAGCCTTTCGTGCTACTTGTTGATAAGAAAATTTCTAACATCCGTGAATTGCTACCTATCCTTGAAGGTTTGGCTAAAACAGGTAAGCCACTGCTTATCGTTGCTGAAGACGTTGAAGGTGAAGCACTAGCAACATTGGTAGTGAACAACATGCGCGGTATCGTTAAAGTCGCTGCTGTTAAAGCACCTGGTTTTGGTGATCGTCGTAAAGCTATGCTACAAGATATCGCTATCTTGACTGGTGGTACTGTTATTGCTGAAGAGATTGGTCTTGAGCTTGAAAAAGCGACCCTTGAAGATTTAGGTACTGCTAAGCGCGTTATCATTACTAAAGATGACACCACTATCATCGACGGTAATGGTGAGCAAGAGCAGATCCAATCACGCGTTGCACAGATCAAACTGCAAGCTGATGAATCAACATCTGATTATGACAAAGAAAAACTTCAAGAGCGCATGGCTAAATTGGCTGGCGGCGTAGCTGTTATCAAGGTTGGCGCAGCGACTGAAGTTGAAATGAAAGAGAAGAAAGCTCGCGTAGAAGATGCACTACACGCGACTCGCGCTGCTGTTGAAGAGGGTGTGGTTGCTGGTGGTGGTGTTGCTCTGGTACGTGTTGCTAGCAAGATTGGCGATGTTGAAGTGATTAACGAAGACCAGAAGCACGGTGTGATTATCGCACTACGCGCTATGGAAGCACCACTTCGTCAAATCGCGACTAACGCGGGTGAAGAAGGTTCAGTTGTTGCTAACAACGTGAAAATCGGCACTGGTAACTACGGTTACAACGCAGGTAACGACACTTACGGCGACATGCTAGAGATGGGTATTCTTGACCCAACTAAAGTGACTCGTTGTGCACTACAGTTCGCTGCATCTATTGCAGGCCTAATGATCACCACTGAAGCTATGGTGTGTGATGCACCACAAGAAGC
>SDWK01000610.1 GCA_004195335.1 Shewanella sp. | reverse complement strand
TTTGTAAATGATCTTCTGTTTCGTTGGTTCATTGAACACCTCTCTTTGGGTGGCGACTATACCACCTAAGTTGGTGTCCGGTTTCATTGAACCACTACAGATTGACCCGGATTGCCTTTGAACTGGGAGAGGATTGGGAGAGGAAAATCAAAAAGCAAAAAGCAAAAAGAGCTCACAGATAAAAACCTGTAAGCCCTTGTATTGTATGGCTCCCCGGGTCGGATGTAACTGGGCACTGGGGGGAGGAATTTGAGATTTGATGTAGGTGGATGCGGATAACGTGTAAGAGTTGTAGGAGGATTAATCGGACAGTCATTGGTTGAGTTGAGGGCTGCCCGTTAATCGTTGATGATTCTTCACCTGGGGGTATGGTAGCTAGCCCCAGTCGGGGGATTCAGCCTTGCCCTTAAGTTACGTTCTGACCAGTTCTTTGATTTTTCGTTCAAACCAATCATAACGTTTTGGCAGTGCCCGATGTCTTTTTCTAACCAGAAATAATTCGTCCCGGATTGGGAATGTAAGCGGGGCTATATAGATTAATGATTGTCGTTCGAAATGCCGAACGGCCGTTTCGGGTAATACCGTGAAGCCAAGCCCCTCAGACACTGGCAGCAATATCTGGTTGATCTGATTGATGTAACCTCTTTTTTTCAATTTGCTCACGCTATGGAATGCCTCGCCAAGGTTGGCACTCAACAGACGGTCAGCATAGTGAGACCCATCGGGATGGTCAATAAAACCTAGCGTATTCAGGGTATCAAAGCCGAGAGGTTGGTGCGCATAGCTACTTGGTAGCACCAGACATAAAGATTCGAAACCCAGTGCATCTTGCTCCAATTCCGTAGATGTTGAGGGCTGGGTGATAATACCAAGGTCAACGACATTATTTAAAATACTCTCAATGATACGCTGGTTAGGTGCCGCCTCAACGGCAACTACAAGTTCAGGGTGGGTCTTTTGTCTTTGAAGGAGATGTGGATACAAAAACGTTGCCATTGCTCCAGAGCATGCAATGCGGCATTCTCCTTTATGGGGGTCATCAAATTGCAACTCACTGAACAGTTGGTCCTCCTCCTGTTTCCTGTTACAACCAAACCGGTACAAGGTTCCTCCCTCCCTAGTCAGCTCAAACCGCTTGCCGAATCGGCTTAATAAGAGAACCCCCATTTGTTTTTCTAGCTTCTTGATGTGCTGGCTGACCCCAGGTTGGGTCATATAAAGCTTTTCGGCGGTTTGTGTGAAGTGACCGACTTCCACCAAGGTGAGAAAAGTGTGCAGCCATTGTTGGTTAATCATAGAAGTAATCCATTTCAATAAATTAAAATTATCAATAGCATAATATATGATAATTTCTGATTATGGAACCGACCGATGTCAGCGAAGATGATAGTGCGATTGGCGAAATGTGTACCGATGTATTTGGCGCGGGGTGGGAGCGCTTTCGCATTGCCCACCTGTCAACCGGTGATCGCGTTGGCGTCGAACTGTTTGAATTTAAAAACCAGACCAACCCGGAAAATAATTTTGAATACTGGAAAACAGGGGTATTCCATTTCTCAGTGCAAGATCCCAATGTGGAAGAACTGGCAGACAAGATTGTCGCGGCAGGAGGGAAACGCCGCATGAAAGCACCACGCTTCTATTACCCGGGAGAAAAACCCTATCGCATGATTTATATGGAAGACCCGTTTGGAAATATCATAGAAATCTACAGCCACAGCTATGAACTACATTACGCAAGTGGTGCATATAATTAATCGTTAGAGGCGCTATCTGGGATGAGTCACCTCTATCACCTACAGGTATTCCACTAAAGAGTGTCGCAAACGAGACGGTCTGCCAGAAATGGTTGAGTTGTCTCGTTTGTTTTTCTGCAAGTAAATACTCATTCCACTTATATGTGGATTTTTTTCTGGAGAACAATAATCAGTCCAATTCGCTAACACAGCCATATAAAAAACAAACCCCGCCAAAAATAGACGAGGTTTTTCAATGATCTGAGCCTACGGATCTTGGATCCGTAGGCTTTTATTCTTTTGGTGCGCCCGGCATGGCGCGTGGTGCGTAAGCACCATCCATTCAGTCGTGGTGGTTGAATGGTGACTTGGAGGTGAAAGTCCTCTACGGACCCTG
>SDWK01000239.1 GCA_004195335.1 Shewanella sp. | reverse complement strand
TCTCGGCATCTTGTCGGAGTGCCTTAGGGCTGAGACCGTTTATTCGGGATCCGTTGAACCTGATCGGGTTAGTACCCGCGAAGGAAACAAGCATGATAATTACGCTAAATCTTTGCGGTAAATTTTGATAGTCGAGTACATCTGTACCACGATTGTTGGGTTCATGTTTAGATTTATATCGATGCGTTACAATCGTATCCCTTAAAATCGTTACTCGTAGATATTGTTAGATTATCGAGTAGAGGTTCGTAATTATTTGGTACATCTTCATTATTTTGTCGATGTACTCGCTATTCAACTCTTCAGGCAAGCAACTTCATTCTTTTTAAAAGTGAGATTGCTTATGTCAACACGTCGCGAAACCCGAGCTCAAGCTCAACAATTTATTGATAATCTAAAACCTCTTCAACATCCAAATTCTGAGAAAGTTTACTTAGTGGGCAGCCGCGATGATATTCGGGTGGGTATGCGCCAAATACATCAATCGGATACCATGATTGGTGGCAGCGAAGCTGAGCCCATTTTAGAATCAAATCCTCCAATGAAAGTGTACGATTGTGCCGGCCCATATTCTGATCCCAATGCCAAGATCAACGTCCGTAAAGGACTGGATAAGTTTAGACAAAATTGGATCTTGGAACGCAATGATACCGAACAGTTATCTGTTGTTAGCTCTGGTTTTACACAGCAAAGACTCGCCGATTACGGCTTAGATCATCTTAGGTTCGATTCCCTTCTTTCTCCAAGAAAAGCCCAAAAAGGTCATTGTGTGACTCAGCTCCATTATGCCCGCAAGGGGATAGTGACTCCGGAGATGGAATATATCGCCATACGAGAGAATATGGCCTTGAGTGAAGTGACCGATAAGGTCTTGACTCAAAAAGCCCAAGGAGAAAGTTTTGGCGCCTCGATAACTCAAGCTATTACCCCTGAATTTGTCAGGCAAGAGGTGGCCCGCGGCCGTGCCATTATTCCACTGAATATTAATCATCCTGAAGCCGAGCCTATGATTATTGGTCGCAACTTTTTAGTTAAAGTTAACGCCAATATTGGCAACTCGGCAGTGACCTCTTCAATCGAAGAGGAAGTTGAGAAACTCGTTTGGTCGACCCGTTGGGGAGCCGATACGGTAATGGATCTGTCGACGGGTCGATATATTCATGAAACCCGGGAATGGATCATACGTAACTCCCCTGTGCCCATCGGAACGGTGCCCATCTATCAGGCTCTGGAGAAGGTCAATGGTGTGGCAGAAGACCTTACCTGGGAGATATTCAGAGATACTCTGCTTGAACAGGCAGAGCAAGGCGTCGACTATTTTACTATCCATGCCGGTGTGTTGCTCCGTTATGTCCCTATGACGGCCAAACGCTTGACGGGCATCGTCTCACGAGGCGGTTCTATCATGGCCAAGTGGTGTCTCTCTCACCATCAGGAAAGCTTTTTGTATGAACATTTTAGAGACATTTGCGAACTGTGCGTTGCCTATGACGTTTCATTGTCACTCGGTGATGGAATGCGCCCGGGCTCCATTGCCGATGCCAATGATGAAGCACAATTTGCTGAACTCGAAACCTTAGGTGAGTTAGTTAAAATTGCATGGGAATACGATGTGCAAACGATCATCGAGGGGCCGGGTCATATTCCCATGAATCTGATTAAAGAGAATATGGATAAGCAACTTGTAGTGTGCGATGAGGCACCATTTTATACCTTAGGCCCCCAAACTACAGACATCGCGCCGGGTTATGACCATTTCACTTCGGGAATTGGCGCTGCAATGATTGCTTGGTATGGCTGTGCCATGCTCTGCTATGTGACGCCCAAAGAGCACTTAGGTTTACCGAACAAAGAAGACGTTAAGCAAGGTTTGATCACCTATAAGATAGCGGCTCACGCCGGTGATGTGGCGAAGGGGCATCCGACGGCACAGATCCGGGACAATGCTTTGTCGAAGGCAAGATTTGAGTTTCGCTGGGAAGATCAATACAACTTAGGTTTGGATCCTGAGACGGCTCGATCGTATCACGACGAGTCTCTTCCCCAGGAATCGGCCAAGGTCGCGCATTTCTGTTCTATGTGTGGACCCAAGTTTTGTTCGATGAAGATAAGCCAAGAGGTCAGAGAATATGCCGCTAACCAAGAGCTTAAGCTACATACAGACAAGGAGTTCAAGGCTAAGAGTGTCAAAGAGTCGGGTATGGCCAAGATGTCGGCAGAGTTCAAGGCTAATGGTGCCAAGATTTATCATGAGAGCGGCGCATTAGTTAACGATCTTCAACTGGCAGAATCCGAGGAGTAAACCATGAAGAATTTAGAGCTGGCATCGCCAGCTTTAAAGCCTGTGGTTTGGACTATTGCAGGCTCGGACAGTGGTGGCGGCGCAGGCATACAGGCCGATATTGCGACTATTCAAGATCTTGGCTGTCATGCCTGTAGTGCGATCACTTGCTTGACCGCTCAAAATTCTGTGAGCGTCACTCTGGTTGAACCTGTCTCTGAGGCGATGCTACTGGCTCAGCTAGATGCATTACTCGATGACTTACCGCCCAAGGCAATTAAGGTAGGGCTGTTAGCGAGTCAAGCGCAGATCCTCACACTTAGCGAGTGGCTCGACACCTCTTTGTGTCAGTATAAAAAGCGCAGCGGCATCCATGTCAGTGTCATTCTCGACCCTGTGATGGTTGCCAGTTGTGGGGCCCGCTTTAACACTCAATCCAAAACTGAAGCATTAGATGAAGGATTAGATGAAGGATTAGATAAAAACTCTGATATGCACTCGAGTCATTGGGCCTCGGGTCAATTGGATTTTTTGCCCTTGAAAGGTCTGATTACCCTCATTACGCCAAATATGGCAGAGCTCAGCGTATTGGCAAGGCGCAGGCTGACTAATATGAGTGATTGTCATGATGCCGCCAGAGTCCTATCCGAGACGCTGGACTGCAACGTGCTGGCGAAGGGGGGAGATAAGGGCGCAGCTTGGGAAGCAGAAACGGCTAAGGATATATTTGTTTGTGTCAGGGCTCCCGGTAGTGCGTTAATTCATCAGCAAAGGAGCTTTTTATTCTCAAGCCCGCGAGTGGAGAGTATCAATAACCATGGCAGTGGTTGTACCTTAAGCTCGGCAATCGCCAGTGTGATGGCCTGCGGTTTCGTGCTTCATGATGCCATTGCGGTTGCGAAAGCCTATGTAACTGAGGGAATAAAGCAGGGCTATCGGGTAGGAAAGGGACCAGGCCCTCTTGCACGTACAGGTTGGCCAGACGAACTTGACGGTTTTGCGCACATCTCTTCATTAGATGGCGGAGCTTCACTTCCTGACGATGTAAACTTTAAGGTCCTCGATGAACGCCTCGGTGTTTATCCGGTAGTAACCGAACTCGCTATTTTGCAAAGATTGTTAGATGCCGGGGCTAAAACCATTCAGCTGAGAATAAAGGATCCTGATGATCCTCAACTCGAAGCGAAGATCATCTCGGCAATTCAGTTAGGCCGGGATTATCAGGCGAAGGTCTTTATCAACGATTACTGGCAACTTGCGGTTAAATATCAGGCCTTTGGCGTACACTTAGGTCAAGAGGATCTCTATGATGCTGACCTACAAAAAATTGCCCAATCAGGATTAGCACTTGGAGTCTCGAGTCATAGTTATTTTGAGCTGTTACTCGCCTCGCAATTTAAGCCTTCTTATATCGCGCTAGGACATATCTTCCCGACAACGACCAAGATGATGCCATCCCAGCCTCAAGGACTCTATAAGCTTAAACATTATGTCGATCTGTTAAAGGGGCATTATCCCATCGTTGCAATTGGTGGTATCAATTTCAATCGGCTCTTCGCAGTGAAACGAACGAATGTCGATGATATCGCTGTTGTTCGTGCGGTGACAGAAGCCGAGGATCCCACCGTGGCGTATCAAACGCTGGTTGCAGCATGGGAGAGTATCGATGATGAGTGACTTAGATTTCATCCGATATTCAAGGCAGATCCTGCTCGATGAGGTGGGGGAGTCTGGCCAAACATCGCTATTGTCACGTCACATTATTGTTATCGGTGTGGGGGGATTAGGCTCGTTGGTGAGTCAACAGCTCGCCGCCTCCGGGGTTGGCAAGCTGACCTTGGTGGATCATGACCGGGTTGAGTTATCTAATCTGCCCAGACAACTGCTGTTCAATGACAGTGACATCGGAAAGTATAAAGCGATAACGGCGAGAGATAAGCTGGCTTTGGCATACCAGCAATGTAACATCGTGTCGATCACCGATAAATTTGGTCAAGACAATGGTGCATCTATGGTCAAAATGGCCGATGTGGTCATTGATTGCACCGATAATTTTATCTCTCGTCAGCAAGTGAACAAATATTGCGTCGATGCGCAGCGTCCTCTGGTCACCGCCTCTGTGGCACATTTTCACGGCCAAATATTTATGGTTGACCTGAAGTCTGCGCCCGAGTCCGGCTGCTATCGTTGTTTATTTCCTAATGATTCAAAGGTATCAGAAACCTGCCGCAACGTGGGCGTGCTTGGTCCTATGGTTGGCGTCATGGCCTCTATGCAAGCATTAATGGCCATCAATCACTTGCTCGGCATCGGGCAATGCTCTGGAAAGTTGATGCGATTTGATGGCTTAACTCTTAAGTGGAGAGAAGCATCACTGAGCCAAGACCCGCAGTGCGATGTCTGTGGTCTGAAACATGACCAGTCTCGTAATAACCAAGCTTGTAATGAACCATCTTTTAATGAAGAGTCTTTCAATGAGGAACCCTGCCATGCACCCACCTAAACCTATTCTTGAGCCCAAACATGTCAGCACCATCACAGTCTCTATCAATGACGTTCCCCATATTATTCCCGAAATACTCTCCATAGAAGGGCTTTTATTGGCGCAAAACATTGCCATTAATTCAGTTGCGCTAGTGTGCAATTCCAAAGTTGTAACCAAAGGACTTTGGGCTGAGCAAGAATGCGTGGAAGGCGATAGTTTTGAAATCTTTGCCGTTGTGGCAGGAGGTTAGCATGTTAAAAATTGCAGATTATGAGTTTAATTCCAGACTGTTTACCGGTACCGGAAAGTTTTCAACATCCAAATTGATGCTGGAGGCGATCCAAGCTTCAGATTCTCAACTTGTGACTATGGCGATGAAAAGGTTAGATCTGGCCGGTGGTAGCGATGAGATTTTATTACCCTTACAGAGAAGTGGCATCAAATTACTTCCCAATACGTCAGGGGCAAGAAATGCCAAGGAAGCCGTTTTTGCCGCTGAGTTGGCGAAAGAGGTACTGAATACTAATTGGGTCAAACTTGAGATACACCCCGACCCCAAATATCTAATGCCCGATCCGATTGAGACGTTAGAGGCCGCCAAGATCCTCTGTGATAGAGGCTTCATTGTCTTGCCTTATGTTCATGCCGATCCGGTATTGTGCCGCCGCCTGGAAGAAGTCGGATGTGCTGCTGTAATGCCTCTGGCGAGTCCCATTGGTTCAAATCAGGGCGTAACAACTGAAACGTTTCTGAAAATAATCATTGAACAAGCCGGTGTTCCGGTGGTGGTCGATGCTGGTATCGGTACACCGTCTCAGGCCACACATGTTATGGAGTTAGGCGCCGATGCGGTGTTGGTCAACACTGCAATCGCCAGCAGTCTGGATCCCATCTCAATGGCTCGCTGTTTTGCTCAAGCAGTTAAAACCGGGAGAGAGGCATATCTGGCTGGTTTAGGTCAGGTTAGTGTTCGCGCCGAGCAAACGAGTCCGTTAACGGGGTTCCTCAATGACTAAGGCGAACATTTCAAATTCGATGCACAGGAGTCGCTCATGAGCTTCTTAGCTTATCTGCAAAAACTTGATCGGGAGAAACTGAAACTCAGGCTCTATTCAACGAGCAAGCGGGATGTTGAAAAAGCACTCATATCACCTAGTGGGTCACTCGACAGTCTATTGGCTTTACTTTCACCGGCGGCAGAGGATTTTCTCGAAGAGATGGCAAAGCGCTCATCAATCCTGACAAGACAACGATTTGGCGCAAATGTGGGTATGTATCTGCCTCTTTACTTGTCAAATTTATGTGCTAACGAGTGTGATTATTGTGGTTTTAGCATGAGTAATAAGCTCAAAAGAGTAACCCTGAGGCTTAAAGATATCGATGCCGAGATGGAAGTGATTAAGCAAACTGGTTACGACTCGATACTGTTGGTTTCGGGAGAACACGAAACAAAGGTCGGAATAGACTATTTTAAAAGTGTCTTACCGAGAGTAAAACAACATTTCAGTTATCTTGCGATGGAAGTTCAACCGCTTAAAGAGAGCGAATACTGTGATTTGGTCGGCTTAGGGTTAGATGCGGTGATGGTTTATCAAGAAACGTATAACCCGGATACCTACGCAAAACATCACACCAGAGGTAAAAAACAGGACTTTGCCTATCGACTGGATACGCCGGAAAGAGTGGCCAGAGCCGGCGTCGATAAAATTGGGATCGGCGTGTTGCTGGGTTTGGATGATTGGCGCTTGGATGCACTGTTATTGGGCCATCATTTGTCTTATCTCGAATCAAGGTATTGGCGTTCTCGTTACAGTGTCTCACTGCCCAGGTTAAGGCCCTGCACGGGAGGCATTACGCCCAAAGTTGAATTGACAGATAAAGGGCTGGTGCAGCTTATTTGTGCGTTCAGGCTGTTTAATCAACAGCTTGAGATCAGTCTCTCGACACGCGAATCTGCCCAATTGCGGGATAATTTGTTTGAACTTGGGATCACCAATATCAGTGCCGGAAGTTCGACTCAACCCGGTGGTTATGTCAACCCTAGTAGTCAGTTAAACCAGTTCGATATTAGTGATGAGCGATCGGCGCTGGAGGTCAGTGCTGCGATGAAAGCCAAGGGTTTAAACCCTGTTTGGAAAGATTGGGAGTCGGCTTGGATTTCAACTAATTCTGCGTGATTCATGGGGGTTGTTGTTACTTGAGTATTATCGCCATATTTTGATCGCATGGCTGGGAGCGCGTACGTATAAAGGTATGCACAAGCATGCAGTGGTTATTAATCTCAATTAAAAACCGGATCGTGGTTACAGTGAATATATCTGTTTTCATTGTCTTCAGGCACTGAGGGTGCTGTACTTTTTGTTGCCAATGGTTAATAATTGAACATAGGACTCAGTTTTTGGAGCAATAGCTATGCAAATCCCTCCCAGTTTTTCCTCTGGACTGTCTGGATTACAAAATGCGCAGTCTGGTTTGACTCAAGCAACGGTAGACGTGGCAAAGCCAGCGCAGCCCCAGCCTGAAGCAAGCTTAGAGGCCAGACCCGTAGAAAATGTAGATAAGACACAAGCGTTAGTTTCAGCAATTGAAGCGAAAAATCAAGGTGAAGCCTCGGTTGAAGTGCTAGAAACCTCTTCTGAGACTATCGGCACCATTATCAATCTTGAGGTGTAGGTATTATGTTAGGCGTCACCTCTTCGCCTGACATTAACAGAAGGCAGGAGCCCTCGTTACCTGCTTCGCCTTCGGTTACTTCAGTTGCACTCAAGAGTGGCTCATCGACTCGTCCTTCAAGTCACTCTGCAACTAGCCCCGCAATAAGCTCCGCTTCAATATCCCGTTCATCTGGCGGGCCAAAACCCGTTAAACCTTCCAGCATTCAAACTTCGCCGGATACGGTTGGCATCTCTCCTAATGTGTTTGCGCCAGTGACAAACTCTGCGGTGCTCACTTCTCAAAATATATCAGCTGCTCATTCGCGACCGTTGGCTGCACCCGGCCCGGATTTGGCTTCTGTAACGATTGATGCATTAAACATCAATGTGAGTCAGCCTGAGGCATCTTTTAGCCTCACTCAGGGACCCTTGTCGGTAGCTGGTTTAATTAATACGCAAGTATCTACCCCTGCTATTGGATTAAGTGAGCCGGCTTTTAACCCGCAAACACTAATACCGTCAGCAATGTAGCTACAGATACCAATGCTTCACCGACAGCTGGCGATGCCAGCGGTAAGCCATCAGCTAAGCCTGAACATGTTGCACAGAACATTTTTGCAAAAGAGCGTCCTGATCCAGAGGAAAAAGTGACGGGCTCAATATTTGAACCCTCTGAGATGAGCAAGAGAGCATTTCAAGAGCAGGGCAGCGACAGTAACGCTATTATTGAGCAACAAATTCTGGCAGAACTGTCTAAACGAGATACCGAAGTTAAGGGTCATGAGCAGGCTCATTCATCCGTGGGAGGCAATTTAGCCCAGAGTCCACGATTTAGTTATGAACAGGGAAGTGATGGTAAGCGTTATGCTGTAGACGGTGAAGTGTCGATAGATATCTCCGTCGTGCGGGGAGATCCATTAGCGACGGTAAACAAGATGAGGCGGGTATATGCGGCGGCAATGGCTCCGGCTAACCCGTCTATGGCCGATATTCGTGTGGCGAGCGATGCGATGAGAAAGATGAATCAGGCACAATCGGAACTGGCTGTAATGAGGCAGAGTGAAGTCATGACCATTAAAGATATGGCTCCTCTGATCGATGCCCAAGCCATCATCGATGGGTTTACACCGCCAGAGCCTCCTGAGATGTCGATAGCCGGTGAGGTCGATAGCACCGGAGCCATACGAAGAGCGCAGCCTGAAGAAAATAATGTGGTGGGACAAACCATAGAGACGATAAACGGGCAGTTAAAGGCCTTCCCTGAACCCACATTTGAGCTATTAAGCAGTCAAGATCAAACTGAAGGATACCTCTCTGATACCTTACTCGCAAAGTACCTGCCCGAGAACAAACCTGCCAGCTCCTTTAGCTTTAGCGTTTAAACCTACGTCAGTTAATTCATAAATATTCATTTTTACTGTGTTGAGCCATAATCAATTGCTCAAGTCGTTCACTTGCCGGACCTTGCCTATCTCTATTGGGGATAATCAGGCTCATCATGACCTTTTTATGGCTATTCCCCTTGAGGTGGAGTTGGCATAATTTTCCGGTTTCGATTAATGAATCCACTAAGTGCTTCGGAACCCAGCAAAATCCGATATTGCGGTTTAGTATGGCTAAGGCTTCATGAAAATTTGAGACAGTCCACCTCTGTTCAGCCTTTAGCCAGCCAAGATCGATATTAGATTCCTGTCCCGTGTCTTTAATCACGATTTGAAGGTGTTCGGCTAATGTCCGATCATCTTCAATATTGGGGGCACTGGCCAGTGGATGGTTTGGGTGACAGACTAATAAAAAATCTAATTCACACAAGGGTTCACTTAGAAAGCCTTTAGGTGGAACGCCACCTGAGATTGCAATGTCGACGAGTTGACCTTTAATCAGTTCATGAGTGCCTGTGATGACTGAGTCGACAATCGTTATGCGTGTCCCCCGACTCTCCGGCTGAAAGGCTGATAATGCATCGACTAACTTGTCCATCGGATAGATGATCTCTCGTCCAATAGTGAGGCTCGGTTCCCAACCATTCTCCAAATTATTTGCGAGTAATTCGAGCTCAGCCACAGATTTAGTAATGTGGCGTGACCGCCTCAAGAGTACTTCGCCTTGCTCGGTTAAATAGGCTTTTCGACCTTTGACTTCGAGCAGTTCTATACCCAATTGTGTCTGGAGTTTTGCTACCGCATGATTCAGAGAGGATTGACTCTTATTGAGTTTTGCTGCTGCTTGTGAATAGCCGCCATAATCGACGACTGCTTGTAATGTTCGCCATTGCTCGAGTGTTGATTTGGCTCTATCCATAATTAACTTAATCCACGTTTATTGATATTACTTAAATTTCAGCTGATTACATCAATGGCCTGCTGCTATTCAAGCCATTGATCATGTACGCTCAGGAGTAAAACTGGTTTATTTTTCTCAAGTAGATTATTGCTTTACCTTGACCTGCTTAGGCAAGTACTTTTTTGTCGCCTTAAGTTGACCGAAGTAGGGGCCTTTATGCAGTTTTTCGGGCCACTTGAGCAACATCATGGCTAATACATTTCTGTGTTCCCCCATGGCTAGAGCGGGATTTCCCATCGGGGAGGGAATGATCTGCTCCTCTTTATCGAATGCATTAATGATATGTTGCTGAGTCCGGGCGACAACAGGATTATCTGAAAGACCTGCAAGATGAAAGCTAATACCGACTTCAGCAATAATGTCATCTGTGGCATCTGTCAATATTCGGTCGATATTGGCTTCAAAATAGTCAAGGATCCAGGCGAACTCCTTAGGGCTGACGTCATGCTGATAGTATTCACTGGCAGCAAAGATGAAATGAGTCATGCCGTAGAGTTTATTACGATACTGTTTCTTATTGAGCTCATTGTCTTTGTTATCCGGGTAGACAGATATAAATGCCTGTTTATAGGACTCTAAATAATCCCCTACGCCCAGTTGTTTAGCCCAGTAGACATAGTTAATCAGTTGCGCCGCCCAAGATTTGATCATCGCCTTATCGGTTAAGCCTGCTTCGAGTTCCGCACTCTTGAGGGTCTTGATTAATTTGTCATTACACGGGCCCGTTAAACCAAACTCATCGATACGACTCGAGAAACGTAGAAGCACATCTGTGTAAAACAAAAACTCAGGAAACGGTTCAAGGGCTTTTTTTCGTGCTTTTGCTCTCGGACCTTTTCCCAGTACAGAGATGGCTTTTTCGGCTTCAGACTGAATAAAGTTTGGCTTGTCTAAGTTACAGGCGTAAAAGCCCTGAGAATCGCTGACCGCATACAGGTCGACAAGCGCGGCATTTGCATACTTTTCGTCGCCGGTCATGCGATACATTCTAATACCATAATGCCCCTGTACTCTGGGGGGGAGCTGATACAGGTGTTGCTCTAGATTAGTTTTTATTCCATAAAAAACGTCATCTTGAGGTGTAGGGCTCGTCTTGCTGGTGGCCACTTCTGAGTTAGCAAGAATACCAAAGCTAAAGAGAGCAAGTGATAGGACGCTGATCTTGAGAAAGGGTGACATCATTTATCCTTTTAATGAGAGATTTGGCTGTAATGGGTGAACCCAAGAGTGTCTCAAGTCTCTGCTCCAGACGAGAGGAAGGTTCATTAATCATAAGTATGTCAAAAACTTTGACTTGATCCTGACAGTTTTTGGTTTTTTGATAAACATATTTGGCTAGAGACTCTTGCCAAATATGTTGATAATACATTGGTCCCTCATCGGCAATGGCGAAAAAATTGTAGCCATAATCTTCAGTTTTACCCCACTTTTTTCCGAATGCGCGAATAAACTCATTGCTCAGATTGGGATAGAGCTTGGGCTCTGCACTGGAATAAAAATTGAGTGCGACTTTTGCTCTAAATATCTTTAGCTGTCGACCATATAACGCTAATTTTTGTTCACGACTGTCGTCATTTAAAGGGGGGAGAATAGTATCTGTAAGGGTGTACTCTAACCAAAGCCTGCCTAATTGAGAAGTATCTCGTGTTTCACCTAACGCATTAATAAGGTAGTGGTGGCTGCTGGATGCTAACGTCGCTAAGGCTAATGCCGTGGCCTTAATCAACGCTTGCTGATCCCTGTAGCTATTGAGTAGAGGCTTAGATGAAATCTGTAGTTGACCAAACTGGCTACCCACAACCGGAAATCGCAGCGTGTCGGCGCGAATAGTGGGGGCTTCACTGAAGAATATGTCGCCTAACAACCTGTCTTGGTGCCACACTCGATGAATATTATCTGTGACGATTTCAACATTAAAGCCGAGTGGTTCAGCGGCCTTGTACAAACGTGTCAGCATCGAAATTGAATCGAATTGCGCGACCTCGGTTTTGGGGCTTTGGCTGAGACTGATACCAAATTTCCAGGGCGGTGAGTCGACTCGTCGAGTCACTGAATTCAAAAATGCTTTTACAAGTTCCGGTGTTGAGAGGAACTGTTTTGATAGTGAGTAGTCGGTGTGATCTCGGTAACCTACTCGAGCGGCGGCCTCGTTTTTTAATCGAATGATACGGGCTAAAGCTTTTGCGTTTTTTTCACGAGCACGGCCCTGATAGGCGTTCCAAACGAGTTGTTGGCAACGAGAGTCCTTTTGTTTTATCAAATAAGCCGCAATATTTTTATCGAAGGATTTTTTTCCCGTTTGGGGAATACTTTGAGCCTCCCTCTCATGATTGATATCACAGTTAGTATTGCCGAACTGCAATGTTAGCGCTTGGGATCTTAAGCCTTGCTTCACTGCGGCTTGCGATGTATGAAGTTGCGATTTGTAGATTAAGTTGGCGTTATCATCGGCAAGTCCACGCCAGCGTAAACCTAATTGAAACTGTTCTTCGTTTTCTTGATTATTGAATCTGAGTAGCTGAGCTAACACGGGTGAGGTTAACGTTTCTGCCATCAGATCGGCCAGATGAAGTTGGCATTGCAGTAGACTCTCTTGATACTCGGGGGCGATAGGTTGGCTTTTATAGTATCGGAGGCGATCTTTGACATTAAACAGGCTTAACATTGAAGCCTCTAATGCACGGCTTTTGGCTACGGCATCATCAATATTGCGCAAGGGAGTCGGTGACGAGATAAGAACTTGTTCTGCTGGTTGCAGCCGCAGACACTGCTCAACGAGTAAAGGGAGAGGTGATACGGCGGACTGAGCCGCCGCAATGACACTTAGGTAGAGACTAAAGCTGAGCGCTATGAGCAAAATGCTTTTTGGCATATTCGACACGTTCATCTACAGTCATATTATGGTTACCCAAAGAATCGACATGATCCAGATAGGGTAAAATCCCACGGTTATTGGCGATCTGAATCGCAAGACCCGGTCTGGCATTAAGCTCTAACAGCAGTGGTCCCTTGACTTTATCTAGTACCATGTCGGTACCTAGATAACCCATTTCACTCATTTCATAAGCTTGAGAAGCGGTGTGAAGTAGGAAGTCCCAATGAGGGACCTGTATGTCGGTCAGTATCTTATTCGTATCAGGATGTCGTTCGACAGGTATGTCAAATTGAACCGCATGGAGGCCCTTTCCTGTTCCAATATCGACCCCTACGCCGACGGCGCCTTGGTGAAGGTTAGCCTTACCATCAGAAGCTGCAGTGGACAGTCTGAGCATTCCCATGACAGGAAACCCCTTATAGACGATCAACCTGATATCCGGCACACCTTCATAGGAGTAGCCATCGAAAACCGGATCGAATTGAATGAGTCCTTCGACGATGGCCACATCAGGGGAACCCCCCAATGAGAACAAGCCACTGAGAACATTTGAAACGTGGCGGTACACCTCACTTGGCACCACTTCTTGGCCGTTAGGTTTATAGTAACGACCCTCTTCGACTTTGGTGATAACCAAGATACCTTTACCACCAGAACCTTTAGATGGCTTGATAACAAAGCCATCCTCGTTAAGAACCATTGCTGGGATCTCTTCGATCTCATGTTGTTCACGTACGACGCCGATTAATGCCGGAACTGCAATGTTATTAGCCAGTGCAAGTTGTTTAGTGATTAATTTGTCGTCTACCCGCTTATAAAACTTACGTGGGTTACAGCGTCCAATATAATCAATGTTTCGCTTATTCATGCACAGCACGCCATTTTTGCGCAGTGCTGCAGGTTTGGCAAATGACAGTCTCATGATTACTCTCCGGCCAGTGGCTTAAAGCGTCTAAGCTCTAGCAAGCGGTATCCGGTATATTGACCCATCAACAACACCACGGCCAAAATGACCAGATGAATGCCTAAGAAGTTAAATACCCAGTGCTGTACCCAAGTTGCACTCATTGCCAGATAAGCCAGTGTGGCAACGAATAAGCTGCCGCCACCTTGTAACACCACCTCTTTAGGGCCTTCCTCTTCCCATAAGATAGACATTCTTTCGATGGTCCATGCGAGAATAATCATAGGGAAGAAGGTGATCGTTAAGCCCTCACTCAGACCGAACTTATAAGAGAGGAGGGTAAATACGCCAATAATACCGATGACAACGATAATGACTGCCGATATTCGAGAGATCAGCAGTAAGTTAAGATCCGACAGGTATGAGCGAATCATCAGGCCACAGGCAACGATTAAGATGAAGCCAACGAGACCGGTTAATAAGGTTGTCTGAATAAACGCTAATGCAATCAATACCGGCATAAACGTTCCTGACGTTTTCAAACCGACGATGACACGTAAAAAAACCACCATAAGCACGCCAATAGGGATCAACAAAATCCCCTTGAACAAGCTTTGCTCTTCCAGAGGCAATTGATACAGGGAGAAATCCAACGCGCCCTGATTATTCATTACATCCAGAGAGGTCGCGAGTGCTGAGCGAGTATCTTGAAGCATCGAGAAGTTGACTTGGGAGTTAACGCCACCGATGACATCGAGTACCGATTTTCCTGAACGATCCCAAAGTAACAGGTTGTCATCTCGACCTTGAGTACCATTTGTGGGGTTGAACAGGTGCCATTCGCCTTCATTATAGACTTCGACAAAGGTGCTCAACTGCTGTCTGCGACGTTGGTCTTCCAGAAACAGACCACTCACTTCCTGAGCCGGTATTCCTTTGCTTTGGAGCATGTGCAAAAAAAGCTTAGTGGGAGAATTGCTGCTTAAAAGAAGTTCAACATTCTGGCTTCTCTCCTGTGCATTCAACGCTTTGTTCAGCTGTTGAGCAAAAGAGAGGTTAGTCGCACTCTTTTCCCAGACCTCTTGGGTTGCCTGTTCAGCTGCGGCCTGCTCAGTTGCTGGCCAAATATAGGGTTTGGGTGCCGATGGTTCTGCACTGGCGATGACCTTAGTGGAACCCGTTGGAATAATGGTTACCTTATAGTAAAGGTCTTGCTTACCTTGCGCCGAACGGACAGACCAAATTGCACGTCGGTCTGATTTATCATTAGTATCAGTAATTGATAAGCCGTAACCTGGTGATGTGGCATTTTCGACAAGAATTTCGAATGCCGGATCGCTAGGCAGAGAAAAAGAAACCTCGGCTGGTTCACCTGTGCCTTGAAATTGTACTTTTGCATCAACAGCCCAACTTTGCACTTGTTTACCAGGCAGGAAAGGCACTTTATGTTCTACGCCACGGTAAACACTGGCAGAGATCCCGCAAATGAATAGCAGTGCAACGAGTATGTAAAAGGGTTTCTTGGAATGCATCAACTAAATTCCTATTTTTTTGAGACAGTGGCGATCTTCATTTTTCCATGGATATATGTTTGCCCAACATCGACAACTGCGATGTCTTGCATAAATTTACGTCCGAGCAAAAGTGGAAATTCTAAGTGACTACGATCAACCAGGTTGAGATCAGTTTCGGCTTTATACTTGCCTATCTTCAGATGAGCATGAATAACCGGACGGCGATCGTTTTTCTCGTCAGCGTCTTGCTTTATTCTTACAAAGCGTTCGACTTTTGATTCGAATGTTTGTGCTGGAGCCTCTACACCATCGGTGAAGACATCAAATCGTACCCACTGTTTTCCATCTCGCTCAAATAGAATGATATTTCGCGAGTCGAGTGAAGACGATTCTGCACCCGTGTCGATACGAGTATTGAAACTGGCTTTAATCTCGTCAACATACACATTTTCTTCCGCACCAAGCAGGAACTTCCCGTCAAGGGGAGATGCTGGACAGTCGATTGCGACAGGAACTATTTTTTCTTTAGGTTCAACACTTATTGTCGAAATTTGAGTTTCTAGCGCTTTGATTTGCGTAGATAACGTTGTAAAACCAGTGGTTTGAGCTTGTTTGGACTCGTCGATGGCAATCACAAGTTCTGCCTGTTGCTTCGCGAGGCTTGACTCTAATGCCATTGCATCGATTGGCTGAGGTGCATTGTCTGTTGTTTTTGTTGCAGCACAACCCGCTAAGGTTGAGATCACGGCAATACAGATTATCTGCTTTAACATAGTGCTTCCCATTTACTATTGTATTCAGTACGTGTGATATCGATTTCTTACTTAATCGACTCAATGGCAGTCATTATCAACAATGTGAAAAATTAATCTAAATCTTTATTGGGTTGATTTTTTGTCGCTATAAACGTCGCTCGTTTTGGCGCCGGATAACCTTCGACGGTCAGGTCTACGTTGGTCGGATCCAGGTAATCGACTAATGACTCATTCGGCATCCAATCTGTGCTTCGCTGTTCAGCCAGTGATGTGACATCGATATCAACACATTTTATATCGATAAAGCCTGCTTTTTTCAGCCAAAGTTCTAATGCGGCTGCAGAAGGAAGGAACCATACATTATTCATCTTGCCATATCTATCTTCCGGTACGAGAACGGTATTTTCATCACCATCAATGACTAAGGTCTCTAAAACTAATTCACCACCTGTTCGCAATTGATCTCTTAGTTGTAACAAATGATCAATTGGCGAGCGACGGTGGTACAAGACCCCCATAGAGAATACTGTATCAAATGCATCCAGAGGCGGAAGCTCTTCGATGCCTAATGGCAGTAGATGAACCGGGTGGTGCTCTCCGGCAATGCGTTTGATGGCTTCAAACTGGCAAAGGAAAAGAGTGGAGGGGTCTATGCCAACAACATGTTTGGCGCCTTCGCCTAACATACGCCACATATGGTAGCCACTGCCACAACCTACATCTAATACGGTGCGATTAGTCAGGGGAGAAAGGTGTGGAAGGATGCGCTCCCATTTCCAGTCTGAACGCCATTCAGTATCAATATCTATACCATGTACTGAGAAGGGGCCTTTGCGCCAAGGTTGAAAAATACGTAATAAGTTTTCGAGTTTTTCCTGTTCACCTTTCGCAAGCTGTTCACCGGAACCAATAGAAACGCCGTTTTTGAGGTCGAGGGTATCAGGGGTTGGATAATGTAACTTGTTGAGGACCTTTTCCCATTTAGGTAGGGTGCCATGCTTATGCTCACGTTGCCATTGCCCCAATATGGCCGGAAGAGTTTCTAACCAATGCTGTAGGCTGGAGTCTGCAATTTGTTTATAAAAAGAGCTGAAACTGATCACTTTATTGTCACCCTAAATAGCTGCAAAGTTGAAGCTGTGGAATGTGGTTGATATTCGATAAAGAATACTAATTTACCTGATAGCGAGCTTTTATGATTAACAGTTTACTTGATGGCAACCATAGATGCAAAGTTAAAGCATTGAAACCAAACGTTAAAGTGCTTGAATCCTTGTTTTTTCAAACGAACTTCATGCTGCGTTAACGTATCCGGCTTCATCACGTGTTCTAATGAACTGCGCTTTTGGCTTATCTCTAATTCACTGTAGCCGTTGGCCCTTTTAAAATCCAGATGCAGATCCACGAGTAGTGACTGTATGGACTCATCTGTAAAGTTAAGTTTTTCAGAAAGCACTAAGATCCCACCGGGTTTAAGCCCTTTATAGATGTTTCTTAGTAGACTCTCTCTGTCATTTTGCGCTAGAAACTGCATTGTGAAATTAAGCACGACCATAGAGGCGTTCTCAATTTTGATGTCCCTAATGTCACCGCAGACAAGATCTACTGGTGTTTCACTCACATAGGCAGTAAGGTTTTCTCTGCAACGCTGGATCATCGACTCACTGTTATCGACGGCAATTATTTTGCAATTCCGATTATCTATGCGCCTGCGAATACTGAGTGTTGCAGCGCCAAGAGAACAGCCGAGATCATATATATTGCTGTCTGTGCTGACATACGTATTAGCAAAATCACCGAGCGTGTTTATAATTTGACCATAACCGGGGACTGAGCGTCTGATCATGTCGTTGAAAACACCAGCCACTTTCTCATCGAATTGAAAATCGCTAATATTTTCATATGCTTGAGCATATATAGTGTCTTGGGATGTGTTCATTTAATTAACATAGGTAATTTCAACGTTTTATTCTAACTAATGATAGTTGTAACCAGCAAGCCTAGTACTGGAAATTTATCATAAAATTTTGTCTAATAGCTTATTAATAACAAGATATTTACACTCGCGTGACTTTTGGGAATAGCATTTGAAATCATTTATTAAGCTTCTGACATTTTTACTTGTCAGTTTTTATACCTCTGGACTTACCGCCGATGAGAGCAGGCCGTTAGTCTTAGTCATGGGAGAAGATAGTTACCCTTACCAGTTTGTGGATGAGAAAGGAGAGGCGCATGGAATACTCATTGATTTGTGGAAAGCTTGGAGCCAGCAAACGGGAACAGACGTCGTTTTTGTTTCACGGCATTGGCATGACTCACTAAAACAACTCTCACAAGGTAATGCTGATGCTCATGTTGGTTTGGCTAAAACATCGGTGCGTTCAGAGACGTTTGATTTCGCTCAACAGATATCTGAAGTCAGAACCTACCTTTATCTGCATAAGGATCTGTCCGATAAGTCGTCATTTTCAGATCTTACCCCCTATCAAATCGGCATAGTGTCAGGTTCTTCTCATGAAGCCGAATTGCTTGCTCTTGAACCTAAATTAACCTTTAAACGCTACAATAGCAGACACAGCTTATTAGAAGGGGTGATTGAAGGAGAGGTATATGTTTTTGCCGGAATGGAAGGATATCTTAAAGACAATAATCTGAATCGACAGGTTGTCAGCCTTTTTCCCATAAAGAGTAGACTATTGATAAAAGAATCGCCTCTGCATCCTGCCGTTATTAAGTCAGATTTAAAAACATTGAAGAAAATTAATTTAGGATTTGCGGCGATATCCACTAAGCGCCTTGCTGCAATAGAGGAACGTTGGCTCGGCATTAATCAAGAAAAAAGAGGCATTACGGTTGCAACGACACTCAATATTGAGCCTTTCGTCTCGCTTGGTGGTGATGAACAGCCCCATGGTTTATATGTGGATATTTGGCATTTGTGGTCTGAAAAAACCGGGATACCGGTTTTTTTCTCGACAGGAGATATGAACAGCTCACTCGATGAAGTTCGAATGGGAAAATCTGATGTTCATATTGGCTACCCCGAGAGTGATGAGCTTAAGAGTGGCCTCCAGAGAAGCCAATTGTTATACCGGGTAAAAAGCCGATTATTTAGTTTTGGCCGTTCTATCGATAACTTAGATGCACTTGCCGGGACACTGATAGGTGCGGTACCGACGGCTCCTTACCTTGGGAAGTTAAAACAGGCTATCCCCAATGTACAACTCAAACTCTATGACTCAGTAGAGTCGATGATCCAAGCGGCAAGAGAAGGCCATATCAGTAGTTTCGTGGCATCGTCTGCATGGACCCAACATTATCTTGTATTAAATAATGTCTGGTCAGAGTTTCATCAGTATGATGACCTTGAATTTGAAACCGAAATATTTGTGTTAACCCGCCCCGAGAATTTAGGATTAGACAAACGTATCAAGGCGGGTTTTGAATTAATCGACCAAAATGAATTGGCTGAAATTGAACAGAAATGGATACTTAACAGTAAAGACCGTGTTTTCGATGTTGAAAATACGCGACTGGAGTTTTCAGACTCTCAGCGAGACTATCTGGCATCTATCGATGTGTTAAAAGTAGGCTATCTGAACAATTGGAGACCCATGGAGTATGCCGACTCAAAAGGAGTATTTTCCGGGATTAACAGCGAAGTCGTTCAACTTATCTCTGATAAGTTGAATTTGAAATTAGAGTCTGTCGTTTATGATGAATGGCAGGATTTAATCACCGCACTACTCAATGGTGATGTCGATATCGCCGGCAGTGTGGCAGAGACTGAAGAGCGCAAGAAGAAACTACTATTCAGTGATTCTTACTGGCCATCACCATGGGCCTTGGCCACACCAATAGATCGCGTCTCTGTGTTTCATATGCAGCAGTTAGCGGGTCAGAGGCTTGCCATTGTCGAAGGTTATCAACTGGTCTCCGATTTAGTGAACGCCGAACAGGGCCTAGAATTATTGATCGTTGCCGATACCCGTGCAGGCTTGAAGGCCGTATCTGAAGGGAACGCCGACGCCTTCGTTGAAAAAGTGACTAATATGGCCGCAGAACTTAAACAGGGGGATTATGGGCAACTAAAAATGTCCGTCTTGGCAGACTTTTCAGACCAGCACAGTCATTTTGGGATCCATTCGGGTAAGGCAAAATTAGTGCCGATGATAAATATGGCAATTGGTACGTTAAATCAGCAAAAACAGCAGGAGATCTATCAACATTGGGTTAAACAATTACCTCCGGCACCCAAAGAGTCGCGAGTACCGATGTGGTGGTTATTTATCTGTTTGCTTATATTTGCCTTCACACTTTTTTTCTTATTCTTCAAATATCGAATGAGACAAGAAATTAGCAAAAGAGTCACGTTAGAAGAGAAACTTAATCATCTTGCTAACTATGATAGTTTGACCCATTTACCAAACCGTTCGCTGCTAGATGATAGATTAGAGCAGGCTGTGCTTCATCATAGCCGAGACTTGAGTACATTTGCCGTCCTTTTTGTCAATATTGGATGCCTCAAAGAGGTCAATACACAGCTAGGTCACAAAATGGGTGACAATTTGCTCATTACTATCACGCAAGAGTTGCTACTGTCCGTGAGAAAATCCGATACTGTGGCAAGATTTGGCGCTGACGAGTTTGTGATTATATTGAATCGAACTAAAAATCTGGATATCGTCTGCCAAGTTGCCGAAACCATTTTAACGAATTTGGCAAAAAAGCCTGCAGGTGACATACCAACCCAAGGGGTGAAGCCAAGTATTGGTATCGCGATTTACCCTGCAGATGGTGATACGGCTGTTGAGTTATTAAAAACAGCGGATAAGTTAATGTACCGTGCTAAAAAAAGTGGTGGAAATTGCTATAAATCATCGTGATAATGAATGCTATTTTGTACGAGCCTAGCTTGTTCGGGAAAAGAACTGATTGATACTTCGCCAACTAGTGGCGTAGTGGTTTTGTAATCGGCAATATTTAACTATAATGCCGCTTTTGTCTTGGTTAAAATAATCCTCAGCCATAGGTTTGCGGATAAAGGAAAGAGTTAGATGCGCAGTCAATATTGTGGAGACGTCAATAAGTCTCACGTTGGACAAGAAGTGACCCTAGTGGGTTGGGTAAATCGTAGTCGTGACTTAGGCGGCGTTGTCTTTCTCGATCTACGTGATAGAGAAGGGATTGTTCAAGTTGTTTATGATCCTGATTTACCGGAAGTATTCGATGTCGCTAGCACGCTGCGCAGTGAGTTTTGTGTTCAACTAACAGGTGTGGTTCGTGCACGTCCTGATAGCCAAGTTAATAAGAATATGCGTACCGGTGAAATTGAAATTTTAGGCAAGGGCCTGACAATTTTAAATAGCTCTGCGCCATTGCCGATCAACATGGACAAGAACCAGCACAACACCGAAGAGCAGCGATTGAAGTATCGTTACTTAGATTTACGTCGTCCTGAGATGGCTGATCGTATCGTGTTCCGCGCTAAAGTCACCAGTGCCGTTCGTCGCTTCCTCGATGACAGCGGCTTCTTGGACATTGAAACGCCAATATTAACCAAGGCTACTCCGGAAGGAGCGCGTGACTATTTAGTCCCAAGCCGTACCTATAAAGGCCAGTTCTTCGCGCTACCTCAATCACCACAGCTTTTTAAACAGCTACTGATGATGTCAGGTTTCGATCGTTATTATCAGATCGTAAAATGTTTCCGTGATGAAGATTTACGTGCCGATCGTCAACCTGAATTTACTCAGATTGATATTGAAACTTCGTTTATGACCTCAGCACAGGTGATGGCGAAAACAGAATTAATGGTCCGCGGTCTGTTCCAAGATCTTTTAAATGTCGATCTGGGTGAATTTCCTAAGATGACATTTGCTGAAGCGATGCGTCGTTTCGGATCAGATAAGCCCGACTTGCGTAACCCGCTTGAATTGATTGATGTTGCAGATATCGTTAAAGAGGTTGAATTTGCCGTTTTCAATGGTCCAGCTAACGACCCAAATGGGCGCGTTGCCGTTCTTTGTGTTCCAGGCGGTGCCAAGTTATCACGTAAACAATTAGATAATTATGCTAAGTACGTCACCATCTACGGCGCTAAAGGTTTAGCTTGGATGAAGGTGAACGATCTTGATAAAGGTCTGGAAGGCATTCAATCACCGGTACTTAAGTTCCTTAACGAAGAGGTGGTTAAAGAGCTACTTGAGCGTACTAATGCGAAGAGTGGCGATCTGATCCTGTTCGGTGCAGACAAAGCCAATATCGTTGCCGAGGCTATGGGAGCACTACGTCTGAAAGCCGGTGAAGATTTTGACCTGCTTGAAGGTGAATGGAAGCCATTATGGGTTGTCGACTTCCCTATGTTTGAACCAACTTCAGATGGTGGCTTGCATGCAATGCATCACCCATTCACCGCGCCTCTGGGGATCACACCTGAGCAATTAGAAGCCGATCCTACTGCTGCTATCTCAGATGCCTATGACATGGTATTAAATGGTTGTGAGTTAGGCGGTGGTTCTGTGCGTATTCACAATAGCGAAATGCAGTCTACTGTGTTCCGTATTCTAGGCATTGAAGAGGAGGAAGCGAATGAGAAGTTTGGTTTCCTACTTGAAGCGTTGCGTTATGGTACGCCGCCACATGCAGGTCTTGCATTTGGTTTAGACCGTATCGTCATGTTAATGACGGGGACGACATCTATTCGTGATGTTATGGCATTCCCGAAAACGGCGACCGCCGCATGTCCTCTAACCAATGCCCCAGGTTTCGCTAACCCGACTCAGCTTGTTGAGTTAGGCATACAAGTGTTAGAAACCCAAGAGAACAAAGAAGAGCAAGCATAATCATTAAATAGCCGAGTTTATCTCGGCTTTTTTAAGCACTTTTTAGACAGGTCTTTTACTGTCTCTATATGAAGGAAATGATTGATGGCCGGTCACAGTAAATGGGACAACATTAAACACCGTAAAGCGGCGCAAGACGCAAAACGCGGTAAACTTTTTACCAAATTTATTCGTGAATTGACGGTAGCAGCTCGTGAAGGGGGTTCGGACGCCGATGCTAATCCTCGACTTCGTGCCGCTATTGATAAAGCCTTATCCAATAACATGACCCGTGATACGGTTGAGCGTGCCATTAAACGAGGCGCTGGCGAACTCGATGGCCAAATTCTCGAAACCATTATGTATGAAGGTTATGGTCCAGGTGGCACTGCGGTTATGGTTGAGACCATGACGGATAACAAAAATCGTACTGTGTCTGGCGTCCGTAACGCTTTTAGTAAGTCAGGTGGCAACCTTGGCACAGATGGCTCGGTAGCTTATCTTTTTGATAAGCGTGGCGTGATCTCTTATGGCGAAGGCATCGATGAAGACACCATTATGGATGCTGCACTCGAAGCGGGTGCCGATGATGTCGTAATCTATGATGGTTCGACGGATGTGTTTACCACACCGGAAGATTTTGGTGCGGTTAAAGATGCACTAGATGCGGCGGGGCTTGAGTCTGTAAACGCCGAGGTGACCATGATCCCATCGATCAAAGCCGAGCTTGATGCCAGTACGGCTGCTAAGTTTTTGCGTTTAATCGATAACTTAGAAGATCACGATGATGTACAAGAGGTCTATCACAATGCAGAGATTTCGGATGAGATCATGGAATCGTTAGATTAAAATATGGCAATAATTCTTGGTATCGATCCTGGTTCAAGGATCACCGGATATGGTGTGATCCAGTGTAATGGTCGAAGCCAAATCTATTTGGGCAGTGGCTGTATTCGTACTGCTTCTGAAGATTTTCCTTATCGACTTAAACAAATATTTGATGGCGTTTCAGAAATTATCCGTCAATATCAACCCGACCTTTTTGCAATCGAACGTGTTTTTATGGCAAAAAATGCCGATTCAGCCCTTAAATTAGGTCAGGCTCGTGGGGCTGCCATTGTCGCTGCAACCAACGCTAACTTACCCGTGGCTGAATATTCTGCAACCCAGATAAAAAGCGCTGTGGTTGGCACAGGTAGAGCGCAAAAATCTCAAGTTCAACACATGGTTCAACAGATCCTAAAACTTCCCGCTGCTCCCCAAGCTGATGCCGCCGATGCATTAGGCGTCGCCATTTGCCATTTTCATACTAGCCAGAGCTTAATTGCGCTGGGGGGCAGAGCCAATGCACAAACATATGGACGTTACAAATGATAGGTCGTTTACGAGGGATCCTTATTGAAAAGCAGGCACCGGAAATACTACTCGAAGTAGCCGGTTTAGGTTATGAAGTACATATGCCTTTGACAAGTTTTTATGAGCTTCCTGATTTACATCAAGAAGCGATAATTTATACCCATTTTGTGGTGCGTGAAGATGCACAGTTACTCTATGGCTTTATCACTAAGCAAGAACGCGCACTGTTTCGTTTATTAGTCAAAACCAATGGCGTGGGACCAAAACTTGGATTAACCATATTGTCAGGTATGACTGCTGGTGAGTTTGTTGCGTGTGTCGAGCGAGATGATATCGCGACGTTAGTTAAGCTGCCTGGAGTGGGTAAGAAAACCGCAGAAAGGTTACTTATCGAGATGCGTGATAAACTGAAAAGCTTATTGGAAGCCTCTGCGGGATCTGAGCGTGAGTTTATGCTCAAGTCCAATTATACACCTTCACCTGTCATTGATAGGGCCGAAGATGACGCCGTTGCCGCGTTAATTTCGTTAGGTTACAAGCCGGTTCAAGCCAGCAAAGCGGTATCTGCTGCATACCAAGATGGTATGAGCTCAGAGACTTTGATTAAAGCGTCACTTAAGTCGATGTTATAAATTTAAATTGAGAAAGAGATGATAGAAGCAGATCGTTTAATTCATGCTGCGCCACAGGGATTTGAAGAGCGTGATGAGCAGATTGATAGGGCTATGCGACCTAAAACGCTCGATGAGTATACTGGGCAAGATGATACTCGCGCTCAGTTAAAAATATTTATTCAAGCGGCTCAAAATCGCGGTGAAGCACTGGACCATATGCTTATCTACGGTCCTCCAGGTCTGGGTAAGACGACGTTAGCTATGATTGTGGCTAATGAGATGGGGGTGAACATCAAGTCAACCTCGGGACCCGTGCTCGAAAAAGCGGGGGATTTGGCTGCACTATTAACTAACCTAGAGCCTGGGGATGTTCTATTTATCGACGAGATCCACCGTTTAAGTTCGGTGGTTGAGGAGATCTTGTATCCTGCGATGGAAGACTACCAATTAGATATTATGATTGGAGAAGGGCCCGCTGCACGTTCAATAAAGTTGGATCTGCCTCCCTTTACACTCATTGGTGCAACGACTCGTGCTGGCGCGTTAACGTCACCGTTGAGAGCGAGGTTTGGGATCCCATTGAGATTAGAGTTTTATAATGTTAAAGATTTATGCTCAATTGTCACTCGGTCGGCGAACGTCCTCGAACTGCCTATAGATGCAGAGGGAGCTATTGAATTGGCTAAGCGTTCTCGTGGTACGCCCAGGATCGCGAATCGGTTATTGCGACGAGTACGTGATTATGCCGAAGTGAAG
>SDWK01000308.1 GCA_004195335.1 Shewanella sp. | reverse complement strand
TTTTGACTAAAATAATAGAATTAGATTTTTTGATACCAAGCCGTATTGCCGCTTAGTCCGTTGAAAGAGATAATACATATGTAAGGTCTAATGAATATGACTTGTTAAGGGTAAAGATAGCTCATGGGAAAATTAACCGATTTTGAACGGTTTGTGATCGAGGATAAAGGGACTGAGCGTCCGTTTAGTGGTGAATATCATCTGCATGATGCTAAAGGTGTCTATCTGTGCAAACGTTGTGATGCTCCTTTGTATCTGTCTGAGAGCAAGTTTAATGCTCATTGCGGTTGGCCTGCGTTCGATGATGAGCTTCCTGGAGCCGTTCAACGTATCGCCGATACTGATGGTATTCGGGTCGAGATCACATGCGCGGCGTGTGGTGGCCATTTAGGTCATGTCTTTGAAGGTGAGTACTTAACGGATAAAAATATCAGACATTGTGTCAACTCAGTGTCTCTTAATTTTAAGTCGAGCGATGAGATAAATAGGAAGCCAGAAATGAGTTTGGCTACATTTGGTGGTGGTTGCTTCTGGTGTATTGAGGCCGTTTTTTCTGCGCTTAATGGCGTCAGTGATGTGGATTCTGGTTACAGCGGCGGTGATGCCGGGACGGCGAACTATAAAGATGTCTGTGGGGCACCGACTGGTCATGCCGAAGTGGTACAGATTACATTCGACCCTGAAATTATCAGTTTCGATGAGCTGTTGGAAGTATTCTGGATGAGTCACGATCCAACGACACTAAACCAACAGGGTCATGATGTCGGTCCGCAGTATCGTTCGGTGATTTTTGCCCATGATGCGCAGCAAGTGGATAGCGCTAATCATATGATTGAACAGTTAACAGAAATGAAAGTTTGGAATAGGCCTATAGTGACAGAAGTCACCGCTTTTCAGACATTTTACCCAGCCGAGAATTACCACAAAGATTATTTTGAACTCAATGGTGAGCAGCCTTACTGCCAGATGGTTATCAAACCTAAGGTCGATAAAGTCAGATTGGCGTTTGCGGCTAAATTAAAGAGTAAGTAAATTAGGCATAAAAAAGGCGAGTTATTCACTCGCCTCTCTCTGTTTCACTGTCTCGTTGTGAGATAAATTATGAATCTAATTTATCGTCGGCAATTTTGTAGTGAGGATCTTCGATAAGGTTAACTTCAACTAGATCGCCTGCCTTGTGTAGTAACTTCTGACAGTCATTACTGAGGTGGCGTAGGTGCAGTTTTTTACCGTTTGAGCCATAGCGCTCTGCAAGTGTATCGATGGCATCCAGTGCCGAGTGATCACATACCCGAGAGTTTTGGAAATCAACAATCACGTCGACAGGATCGGTATTTGAGTGGAAAAGCTCTAAAAACTCGGCAACTGAACCAAAAAATAGTGGCCCATTAAGCTTGTATACTTTCCAACCATTAGCATCTTCGCTGATCTCTACATTGATGTGCTTTGCATGCTCCCAGGCAAAAACCAAGGCAGACACAATGACACCGACGAAAACGGCGAAAGCTAAGTCAGTCAATACGGTGACGATAGTGACCAGTATGATAACAAAAGCATCATGTTTAGGTACTTTGCTCATTACCTTAAAGCTGGCCCATTCGAAGGTACCAAGCACAACCATAAACATCACGCCGACGAGTGCTGCTAACGGAATTATTTCGATGAGTGCAGAACCGAAAAGGATAAAGGCGAGTAGGGCAAGTGCTGCTGTGATACCAGATAAACGTCCACGACCACCAGAGTTGATGTTAATCATAGACTGCCCAATCATAGCGCAACCACCCATGGCACCAAAGAAGCCACTGGTGATATTACCTACACCTTGGCCGATACACTCTTTGTTTCCTTTACCACGAGTGTTTGTCATCTCATCGATAACGGTCAGTGTAAGTAAAGATTCTATTAAACCTACAGCTGCCAAGATCAGTGAATAGGGAAGAATGATGTATAGCGTTTCAAGGTTAAATGCTACGGCTGGAATAGAGAAGCTAGGCAGGCTTCCCGCTATTGTCGCATTTTCGTCACCACTCATGGATTTTAGAAAATCCAACACGGTGCGGGTATCAAGCTCTAAAAACACGACCATTAACGTCACAGTCACGATTGCTGCCAACGAAGAGGGGATGGCAGTGGTGAGTTTTGGTAAAAACTGAATAATAGCCATGGTTAACAATACAAGACCCATCATCAGCATTAACTGGCCTTGAGGTAACCAGGTTAATACACCGTCAGCGTCAGGAACCTTAAATTGCCCAAGCTGGGCAAGAAAAATAACAATCGCTAAGCCGTTAACAAAACCAATCATCACCGGATAAGGAACGATTCGAATGAATTTACCTAATTTAAGTAAACCAAAGGAGACTTGAACTAAGCCAGCTAGAACGACTGCGGCAAAAAGATATTGGACTCCGTGTTCAGCGACCAGAGCAACCATAACTACAGCCATAGCGCCGGTAGCACCCGATATCATACCTGGACGACCGCCAATAATCGCAGTGATAAGCCCCATAATAAAGGCGGCATATAAGCCCACCATAGGCTCTACACCTGCGACGAAAGCGAATGCTACGGCTTCAGGAATAAGTGCAAGTGCCACAGTTAAGCCCGATAGAAGATCGGCTTTGCTGCTGGCAGTTTTGTGACGAATGAGATCGAACATTGAGCCTCTGTTATAATTTTGTTGATTTAGATTGAATTGCGGCCGCGCATACTAACAAATAATCCGCTGTAAGAAAATAAAAAAGCCATGCTGTGATGCATGGCTTTCTTGTTAATACAGCTTAACTATAGGTTATGGTTTAGTCATTTCCGAATTCGCAGTATTGCCCATTCTGGATTTTTCGCTCGGTGCAGCAGATTCTGAAGCGGCATATTGGCGCCCTGAAGGCGTCGCAATATTTTCTCGAGTCTCGATGACAGGCTTAGTCATATCAGAGCTGACCATAGTGCCGAATCGACTTGAGCTGGCAGACTTTGCTTTAGGAGCTACTTGAACCTGTGGAGTTGTCTCAGCCGGAGTCGATACTTGTATTTCGACAGCAGCGGTTTCAACAGGCGCTTCAGCTTTAACCTGAGTCTCTGCTTTTACAGGAGCGGCAGGTTTAGCTGGTGCAGAGGCTGCAACAGATGCTTCAGTCTTGACTGGTGCTTCAACTTCAACCTTAGTCTCCGCTTTCACTGGCGCAGCTACGGCAACGGGTGTCGCTGCTTTAACTGGAGCCTCAGCTTCAACCGGAGTTTCGGCCTTCACTGGTGCGGCCGGCTTAGCAGGCGCTGCTGCGGCAACCGAAGCTTTGGCTTGTGCTGGGGCTTCTGCTTTAACTGGAGCCTCAACTTCAACCTGAGTTTCTGCTTTCACTGGTGCGCCTGGCTTAGTAGGCGCTGCAGCGGCAACAGAAGCTTTGGCTTTTGCTGGTGCTTTGACTGAAGTCTCTGTTTTCACTGTCGCAGCAGGCTTAGTAGCTGGTGCTGCAGCGGCAACCGATGTTTCTGTTTTAACCGGAGCTTCGGCTTTAACAGGAATGGCAGGCTTTGTGGGAGCCGCCATGGCTTCAGATTTTACCGTTGTTTTCGGTTTAGCTGGTGCGGTAGCTGCAACGGAAGCCGTTGCCTCAGGCTTAACTGCAGCGTCTGGCTTTAAAGTAACTTCAGCTGGACTCTCTGATGTCTCAGGTTGAGCCGGAGTAGAAATTGCGACAGAGGCGGCTTTCGTCTCGTTGGCCTGATTTTCTACTTCAGTTTCATTTGAAACGAATGCCGGAGTGACATCAGATGAAGACTCGCCTTCGCTATCTTCATCGCGACGACGACGTTGACCAGCGGCACGAAGGTGGCGAGGGCTACGACGACTGCGACGTTGACCATCACGTGGCTCACGCTGATCTTTGTCGTCAATGGCTTCATCATCTTGCGAAGTAGACACTTCAACTGTGTCCGCGTCTGTCGCTGATGTTGCTTGAGTCGACTCAATCGCTTCTGGCGCTGTCTGTTCAACTGTTACTTCAACTGTCTCAGTACTGACAGTATCGGTTAGCGATATGTCAGATACTTCGGCTTCAACTGAAGTCGCAACTTGAACTTCTTGTGTCACTTCCTGCTCTAGCTTTGGCTTATTAGACTTTCTTGGTTGACGCTTTGGACGTGTAGTATTCTCTTCACTTACCGCCACGGTCGTTGCTTCCTGAGCTAAGATTGGGCTTTCTTCAACTTGAGCTTGCTCATTTTGAACACGAACCTTACGTCGCATATTACGTCGTTGACGACGTTCTCTGGCAACTTCTTGCTTAGGCTCTGCTGATTCAACATCGCTTACCTGAGCGGCACGAGGAGGTTTACTATCATTGCGAGACTGACGCTTAGGTTGCTCGTCTTTCGCTTTGACTTGTTTCTCTACGTTGCTAGAGTCTGCGTTCGTATTACGGCTAGATTCTGCGTTCGTATTACGGCTATTGCGTGCGCCTTTGTCAACCGTTTGATCTTTGTCATCACGAGTACGTCGATTGTCATTACGACGAGTATTACGACGGTTATTGCGGTTCTGACTGTCGCGGTTCGACTGAGGCTTCTGCTTTGGTTCCTCTTTTTTCTCTTCAGGCTTAACAAATAGTGCACTGATGGCAGAGAATAGTTTAGAAATTAAACCAGGTTGAGCATCTTTCTTGGGCTCAGCAGGGACATCTTTTTTTACAATAGATGGCTTTTCAACTTGTTTTATCGGCGCAGAGAAACCTTTCAGTGCAGGCTCAGGTGGTGCAACACGTTCAAGTTTACGTGGCTCGTAAAGTTTTACTTCAGGCTGGTCTAATAGCTTATAGCTAGACTCACTGATCTGATCATCTTTACGGTGACGTGAGACTCGGTACTCAGGGGTCATCATATTTGGATCTGGGATCACATAGACTTCAACATCATGGCGCTGCTCTGTGATGCGGATTGCTTTACGCTTTTCATTGAGTAAGAAAGCGGCAACGTCAACGGGAACAACCGCTTCGATTTGTAAGGTGTTCTCTTTAATCGCTTCTTCTTCCATCAGACGAAGGATAGAAAGAGCTAAAGATTCTGTTCCACGAATTGTACCTTGACCTTGGCAACGAGGGCACAGGTGTGCAGCAGACTCTTCGAGAGATGGACGTAGACGCTGTCTTGACATCTCCATCAGTCCGAAGCGAGAGATACGACCCAGTTGAACTCGAGCTCTATCATGATGCACAGCATCACGCATTCTATTTTCAACTTCACGCTGATGACGCACTGGTGTCATATCGATAAAATCGATAACGACTAAACCACCCAGATCGCGTAAGCGTAGCTGACGAGCAATTTCATCCGCCGCTTCTAAGTTGGTATTGAGTGCCGTCTCTTCAATATCACCACCTTTCGTTGCACGAGCAGAGTTGATATCGATTGAGGTTAAGGCTTCTGTAGGGTCGATAACAATCGAACCACCGGAAGGAAGACGAACTTCACGTTGGAAGGCCGATTCAATTTGTGTTTCGATCTGGAAGTGTGTGAACAGTGGCACTTCAGCTTCATACTGCTTAATACGATCGACAAAGTCGGGACGTACCAAAGCAACATGCTGTTTAGCCTCTTCAAAAATGCGTGGATGATCGATAAGTACTTCACCGACATCGCGACGAAGGTAGTCACGAATCGCACGTACGATAACGTTACTTTCCTGATGGATCAGGAAGGGGGCTATACGGCCTTCTGACGCTTCTTTGATTGCAGTCCAATGATGCTCGAGTACTTTTAAATCCCACTTAAGTTCGGCTGAATCTTTTCCTACACCCGCAGTACGAACAATTAAGCCCATACCATGTGGTACTTCAAGTTCAGACATGGCCGTTTTAAGCTCGGTGCGCTCATCACCTTCGATTCGACGGGAAATACCACCGGCACGAGGGTTGTTCGGCATAAGAACGAGGTAAGAACCCGCTAAGCTGATAAAGGTTGTTAACGCGGCTCCTTTGTTGCCTCGCTCTTCTTTATCTATCTGAACGATAACCTCTTGGCCCTCTTTAATCACCTCTTTGATATTGGGGCGACCTTGGAAAGAGTATCCTTTTGGAAAGTATTCTCTGGCGATCTCTTTTAATGGGAGAAATCCATGACGATCGGCACCATAGTCAACGAAAGCAGCTTCTAGAGAGGGTTCTACGCGGGTAATTTTACCTTTGTAAATATTCGCTTTTTTCTGTTCGTGACCAGGACTTTCAATATCTAGATCGTACAATTGTTGCCCATCAACAAGGGCAACGCGCAACTCTTCAGATTGAGTTGCATTAATTAACATCCGTTTCATTATGACGTGATTCTTCTAAAATAAGGTCATCAAACGATTTTTTCGGTGCATTACGGGCCTAGTATTATTAACAAGACCTCACGGTCGGTGTCTAGGCAAAGGTGCGCATTTCTGTCAGACGCATTCACTGCGTGTCGCATCCATTTATGGCTTATTTTTTAGTGTTTACAAAAACAAGGAATTCGTTGTAAAACGTCAACCAACCCCATAAATTATTCAGTACTTTCCGGTAATGCCAAAATCGATTTAGTGTTCGTCTGATGATAAGTTAAAATTAAACTTCGAATTTTGGGTGCGTTTTTTAGAGAAACCACCTTGTAATGTGGCT